>NZ_JBHVKN010000047.1:23700-28673 GCF_042798075.1 Nocardioides sp. NPDC057772 | reverse complement strand
GGCTCGTTTTGGTCAAGACGAGCCGACTCGGCGGTGGCTATGGCGTCAGGCGGTGGAGGTCGCGCGGGAACAGGGTGACCTCGCGGATGTTGGCGGCTCGGACGAGCCGCGCCACCCACCGCTCCAGGCCCAGCGCGAAACCCCCGTGGGGTGGCATCCCGTGCGCGAAGGTCTGCAGGTACGAGGCGTACGCCGCCGGCTCCTCGCCGCGGGCACGGATGGCTTTCTCGTAGTCGGTCAGCCGGTGCAGACGCTGGCCGCCGGTGACCAGCTCGAGACCTCGGAAGAGCAGGTCGAAGCTGTTGCTCCAGCGCTCGTCGTCGGGTTGGGGGTGGGTGTAGAACGGCCGCTTCCGCATCGGGTAGCCCTCCACCGCGAGCAGGTCGCTGCCATGGGTCTGCCGTGCCCAAGCGCCCAGCGCGCGTTCGTGCTCGGGCGCCAGGTCGGGCTCGTCGGCAGGAGCGCCGACCAGCTCGAGTGCCTTGGTGAAGTGGATCACCGGGATCTCCGGCGGCACCGCGGGAAGCTCGACGCCGAGCCGATCGACCGCGCCCGCTGCGTACGTCTCGATCCCCTCGACCATCCCGGCGATCACCTCGCGGAGCACGGCCAGCACATCCCGGTGGTCGCGGGTGAAGCCGAGCTCGACGTCGAGGCTGACGTACTCGGCGAGATGGCGCACCGTGTCGTGCGGCTCGGCGCGAAAGACCGGCCCCACCTCGTAGACCCGCTCGAAGATGCCGACAGCTGCTGCTTGTAGAACTGCGGCGACTGGGCGAGATAGGCGGGGCGCCCGAAGTAGTCGATCTCGAAGACGTTGGCCCCCGACTCGGTCGCCGACTCCACGATCTTGGGGGAGTAGACCTCGGTGAACCCGGCCTCGTCGAGCGTCGCCCGGAAGCCGTGCAGGGAGGCCGTGGCGAGCTCCCAGCGCGCGCGGACCGAGGGGTGACGCCAGGTCACCGGCGCGTGGTCGAGCAGCGTCGGTAGACCGGCCGCCAGCTCGGGGCGCCACAGCTCGACCGGCGGGGTGAGCGCCGGCTCGGAGAGCCCGGTGACCGTCGGTGAGGTGACCTCGACACCCCCGGGTGCCTGAGGGTCGCGGGTGGCGATTCCGACCACCTCGACCGGCGTCTCCTCGGGTGGTGCCTGCTGTCCGTCGGCCGGCCTGATGACCACCTGCGCCAGGCCGCTGCGGTCGCGCAGCACCAGGAACGTCACGGTGGCCAGCTCGCGACGGCGGTGCACGTGGCCGCACAGCCGGACCGTGGAGCCGGCGGCGGCCGAAGCGAGGTGGGCGGCGAGCGTACGGTCTATCGGTTTCATCGTTCCTCCAGGCGGCGAGGCCCTGGAGGTGTGGGCGGGGGCTAGGTCGCGGTGCCACCACACCTTCGCTGATGTGTCATCAGCCTCTCGTCGATACGCCGTACGCGCGGGCGCCGCCGTGCCATGTGTGGCCGAGGGTCGTCACTCCTCGGCGGTGCCGGTGGCGATCGTAGGTGCCGCGCCGCGGGCCCTGCCAACAGGTTTTCGATCGTGACGCCAGTCACATCGGTTCGTTGAAGCGGACATGCGCCCGTTTCTGCTGAGTCTTCTCGGTCTTCTCGCTGCCGTCGCACTCGTTCTCGTCCCGGTCTCCGCCTCCGCCGCTGCGGGGTCGAGCCGGACCGCGATCCCACTGCCGGGATCGCCCTACGGTGACCCCGTCGGGGCCAACGACTGGGCGTGCGCGCCCTCGACGGAGCGGCCGACACCGGTGATCCTGGTGCACGGCACCTTCGGCGACCGCCGGTCGCTGCTGGACCCGATCTCGGTGGCGACGAAGCGGGCCGGTTTCTGCGTCTACTCGCTCGACTACGGCAACAGAGCGACCGGAGACATCCGGGACTCGGCCGCGCATCTGGGTGAGTTCATCCAGCGCGTGCGCGACGTCACCGGCGCCGAGAAGGTCTCCCTCGTGGGGCACTCCCAGGGCGGGATGATGCCGCGCTACTACATCAAGAACCTCGGTGGTGCGGCCCTCGTCGAGGATCTCGTCGGCCTCGCCCCGTCCAACCACGGCACCTCGATCGTCATCGACGGCGGCGCGACCGGCGCCACCGGACTCTGCGTCTCGTGCGCCCAGCAGACCGCCGGGTCTCAGTTCCTCGCCGACCTGAACGCCGGCGACGAGACCCCGGGCGACGTCTCCTACACCCAGATCGTCACCGCCACCGACCAGGTTGTGGTGCCCTATACGTCGGGTTTCCTCGCCGAAGGTCCGAACACCACCAACGTACGCATCCAGGACGCCTGCGCGCTCGACCTCTCCGAGCACCTGCTCATCCCGATGAGCGCCGCCGCGATCGCCCTCACCCTCGACGCGCTCACCCATGAAGGGCCGGCCTCTGCGGCATTGAAGACCTGCTGACCGCTGCGGTCACCAGATGGTGTGGATGGACTCGTACGCCTGCAGCCTGCTGTCCTTGGTCACGAGGGGAAGGTTCTCGAGCATGCTCTGAGCGGCGAGCATGCGGTCGAAGGGGTCGCGGTGATCCCAGTCGAGCTCTCCGGCGAGGCGCGAGTGGCTGAAATCGATCGGCAGCCGCTCCAGGACGTGAAGTCGGGTGCGGTCCTCGAAGGTGGCTGCCAGGGTGCCTCCGCCCGGTAGCCTGCTGAGCCGGGTCTTGGTGGAGATCTCCCAGAGGCTCGCCGCCGAGACGAACACCTCGGTGTCGATGTCGATGACGGCCTCGTAGGCGGTCGGGCTGAGTCGGTCGGGGTCGCTCACCAGCCAGACGTAGGCATGTGTGTCGAGGAGGACCCGCTCATAGGTCTTCATCGAGCGAGCCCTCCCAGGCGGCGATCTCGTCGTCGGGGAGCGGGTCGAAGAACTCGTCGGGCACGCTCACGCGCAGGCCGCCGAGGACCCGCCTGGTCGGCCGCTCGATCGGCACCAGGCGCGCGATGGGGTGGTCGCCTCGGGCGATGATGACCTGGCCGCCCGCCTCGACCTCGGCGAGCAGGCTGGACAGGCGTCTTCGCCTCCTGCACCTTCACGACATGGGCTGCGCCCATGCGTCCGCGGTAGGTTGGTCAACCAGGTTGGTCAACCCATGGCCGCGCCACGCTGAGGGGGACAGGATGCATCTGGACCTGGTCACGATCGTCGTTCCCGACTACGACGAGGCGGTGGTGGTCTTCCGCGACGTGCTCGGGTTCGTGGTCGCCGAGGACGCCCCGGCGACCACGAACGACGGCCGCCCGAAGCGATGGGTGGTCGTCCGTCCGCCCGGCGGCGGCACCGGCTTCCTGCTCGCCCGGGCCGACGGCCCGGTGCAGACCGCGAGGGTCGGCGACCAGACCGGTGGCCGGGTTACGTTCTTCCTGCGTGTGGACGACTTCGGCGCTACGTACGAGAAGCTGGTCGCCGCCGGGATCGAGCTCGTCGGGCCCGTGCGCGAGGAGCCGTACGGGACGCTCCAGGTCTTCAGGGATCCCTTCGGGAACCTCTGGGACCTGCTGTCAGGGTAGGCGCACGAGCGCCTGGACCGGCGTGTGGTCGCTGGGCCAGCGGCCGTCTTGGGTCCAGGTGTTGATCGCCGCCGCCTTCACGGTCACGCCCGGGGTCGTCAGGATCCAGTCGATCCGGTTGCCGGTCGGGGACGGGGTGCCGTAGTTGGGGAAGGTGCCGAAGCGAGGGGTCAGCTGCTTGCCCGCCAGCCAGGTGTCGGTGAGGCCGCCGTCGGTGACAAGGACCGAGTAGGGAGCCGAGGCTTCCGCGGCCGCGTTGACGTCGGCGGTGAAGACGGCCGGGAGGCCGGTGTCGGCGATGAGCGAGCGGACGACCTCGGCACTCCGGACCCGTGCGTTCTCGGACTGGTGGTCGAAGTGGGAGTTGACGTGCAGGAACTCGGTGCCGGTCGCCAGGTCGCGGAACCGCACCCAGGTCACGATCCGGGTCACCGTGTTGCCCCAGGTCGCCGAGCCGATGAGGTCCGGGGTGTCGGAGAGCCAGAACTGGTCCCACCACAGGGCCTCGAGGCGGGAGGCGTCGTAGAAGATCGAGGAGTACTCCCCGGCGGCGCCGCCGTCACGCCCGAAGCCGAGCATCCGGTACTTCGGCCCGAGGCCGGCCTCGAGCGCGCCGAGCTGGTTGAACTCGGCCTCCTGCACGCCCAGGATCGTCGGCTTCTCGAGCTCGACGAACGCGGTGACCAGGGGCTTGCGCTCGGGCCAGTAGTCCGGCTGTCCCGGCTGCGTGCCCTCGCGGTCGTAGCGGATGTTGAAGCTCATCACGTGCAGGTCGGGTGCCTTGACCTTGCCGATCAGGGGGCTGTCCGTGGGCGTCTGGCCCGCCGCGGGCAGCGCGCCGCCGACCGTCGTGCCGACCGCCGCTGCCGCGCCCAGCGCGCTCGCGGACGTGAGGATGCCTCGCCTGGTGATGCTGATGCCCGATTCCATCGTCGCTCCTTGAGTGGGGGTTTCCACCACCTCAGCAGGTGCAGATGAGCACTCGCGGAATTCCGGGTGAGCGGCCCCGGACGGCTTCGCTACGGGGTCGGCTACGGGGTCGGCTACGGGGTCGGCGAGGCGTAGTAGCGGCAGCGGTGGTGCTCGGTGAAGCCGAGGGACCCATAGAGGGCGAGACCGGCGTCGTTGGTGGTCTCCACGTGCAGCCAGGCGGCGCGGGCGCCGCGCTCGGCACCCCACTCGAGCAGGGTGGCGAGGGCCTTGGTGGCCAGCCCCTGACGGCGGTGGGCCTCCACGACCTCGAGGTCGTGGACGGCCAGCCAGTCCCGCTCCATCGTGCCCATGATCCGGGCCCTGTCGCCGAGGGTGATCAGCACCTGCGCGTCGTCGGTCCCGCTCACGGTCTCGACCCGGGCGTCCTCGACGGGTGGCGGCAGGATGCGGCGGGTGGCGGCGAGCCCGGCGAGCTGGAACTCGACGGTCACGTCCTCGACCCAGCCGCGCGCGACCAGAGCCTCCTC
>NZ_JBHVKN010000047.1:0-23690 GCF_042798075.1 Nocardioides sp. NPDC057772 | reverse complement strand
GTCAACGTGGTGTGCCGGTCCGGGGCCCGGTCGGCGCAGGTCACGCGCGCGACCAGAGCCTCCTCGGCGGCGGAGCCGACCTCGATCTTCGCGCGCGGTCGCTTGTGCCGGCTCCGGTAGAAGCTCTCGATCTCGTCGATCGCCGCGTCCAGCCCGATGCCGGGGTCACCGATCGCCAGCGCGGAGTTGGGTCGCCGGCGGACCGAGACCTCGTGGTCGAAGAGCACCCACTCGCCCAAGGCCTCGGAGGTGGTGCCGGGGAAGATCGCGGCGCTGAGCAGCTCGGCCTCGCGTACCCCGATCCGGAGACGTACGTTCGGCCGCGGTGGCACCGGCTTGCCGGAGACGATCTCGGCGACCGGCACGCTCACCTGCTCCCCGGACTCGCGCTCGATGACGGCGGTGCCGTCGGCCCAGGACGTACAGACTCCGAGGATGTCGGTGAAGGCCGGGCCGCCGGTGGGGCCGGTCTCGCCCGGGACGAGGCGGCGGATGACGATCCGCTTGCCGACGACATGTGGTCCCAGGAGATGAGCAGGCACGGGGGGATACTAGGCTGTCCCCTGAAGGGCCAGTCGCGCCCCTCTGACTTTCGTGATACCCCGCTTGGAGGAGCCCCGAATGACGTACGTCATCGCCCAGCCCTGTGTTGACGTGAAGGACAAGGCTTGCGTCGACGAGTGTCCGGTGGACTGCATCTACGAGGGCAAGCGGATGCTCTACATCCACCCCGACGAGTGTGTCGACTGCGGCGCCTGCGAGCCGGTGTGCCCGCCCGAGGCGATCTTCTACGAGGACGACACCCCGGAGGAGTGGAAGGAGTACTACGACGCCAACGTCAAGTTCTTCGACGACCTCGGCTCGCCGGGTGGTGCCGCCCGCATGGGTGAGATCGACAAGGACCACCCGTTCGTCGCCGCGCTGCCCCCGCAGAACCAGGACTGATGCCAGCCTCGATCTCGGCCTCGATCCCGGTCTCGCAGCGTCTGCCTGACTTCCCGTGGGACAAGCTCGTCCCGATCAAGGAGAAGGCGTCGGCGCACCCGGGCGGCCTGGTCGACCTCTCGATCGGCACGCCGGTCGACCCGACTCCCGCGGTGATCCAGAAGGCGCTCGCCGAGGCGGCCGACTCACCGGGCTACCCGACCACGATCGGCACTGCGGCGGTGCGTCAGGCCGCGATCGACTGGCTCGCGCGCAACCACGGGGTCACGGGTCTCGGGCTCGACAACGTGCTCCCCGTGATCGGCTCCAAGGAGCTGATCGGCTCGCTGCCGCTCCACCTCGGTGTCGGCCAGGGTGACCTGATCGCCTACCCGGAGCTGGCCTACCCGACCTATGAGGTCTCGGCGGCACTCGTCGGCGCCGACACCGTCGCCACCGACTCGCTGGTCGCGCTCGGCCCGAAGGCGCCGAAGATCCTCTGGATCAACTCGCCCTCCAACCCGAGCGGCCGGGTGCTCCCGGTGGAGCACCTGCGTAAGACCGTCGAGTGGGCCCGCGAGCGCGGCACGCTGCTGATCTCCGACGAGTGCTACATCGAGTGCGCCTGGGAGACCTCCCCGGTCTCGGTGCTGCACCCCGACGTGTGCGGTGGTTCCTTCGACGGTCTTCTCGCCGTCCACTCGCTCTCGAAGCGCTCCAACCTCGCGGGCTACCGGGAGGCCTTCGTCGCCGGTGACGCCGCGGTCCTCGGCGAGCTCCTCGCGGTCCGCAAGAACCTCGGCCTGATGATGCCCGGCCCGCAGCAGGTCGCCATGGTGACCGCGCTCGCCGACGACCAGCACGCCAAGGAGCAGCACGCCCGCTACGCCGCCCGGCGCACCAAGCTGAAGGCGGCGCTGGAGACGGCGGGCTTCCGCATCGACCACTCCGAGGCCTCCCTCTACCTGTGGTCGACCCGTGACGAGGACTGCTGGGACACCGTCGAATGGCTCGCCGAGCGCGGCATCCTCGCTGCCCCCGGCGCCTTCTACGGGCGTGCCGGCAGCCAGCACGTACGCATCGCCTTCACCGCCACCGACGAGCGCGTCGACGCGGCCGTCGCCCGCCTGGCCGAGTGAGGGATCGCGCCGGGCGGGGTTTGCCCCGTACGTGAAGATTGGTGGCGTGAGCGCACAGCCGGGGACCCCGACGGGCCCGCCGACCATCCCGCCGCCGGGCCCGCGGCCTCCTGCGCCGGGCCCATCCGGGCCGAGACTGCCGGAGCCCGCCCGTGAGGCGCTGCGTAGGTCGGCACGGGAGGCCCGTAAGCAGCTGCGACCGGTGCGCAAGCACCTCATCGTGCTCGGCATCGTGATCACCATCGCTCTGATCTTCGCGGGCCTGCGGTTGCTCGGTGTCGGCATCGGCGGCGTCCCGGTCCTCTCCCGCGAGTCGTGCACCGTCACCTCCGAGGGCGAGACCTACGACCTCTCCTCCGACCAGGCCGAACGCGCCTCGGCGATCGCCGCCGAGGCCGTACGCCGCGGGCTCCCGGCCCGCGCGGCCTCCGTCGTGCTGGCGGTCGAGCTCGCCGACCACTCGCTCGAGCGGGACGCCGCGAAGGCGAGCGCCCTCTACGACCGGCTCTCTGGGGTCGCCGACTACCGCCAGCAGTCCGTACCGGGCGTCGCCCAGCAGATCAGCGACGGCTCACGCGACAGCTACCGCGATGCCGAGCCGGAGGCACGGGCACTCGCCTCGGCGCTGACCGGCAACACCCCCGAGGCGTTCTCGTGCGTCGTCAAGGGCGGTTCCGACGAGGTCTCGGACCAGCTCAGCGGCGCCGGACTCACCTCGCGCGCGGAGGCGCTGCGCGATGACGTACGGCAGGCCTACGGGGGCCTCCCTGAGGGCGGTTTCCAACCCGGCGGCGTCACCACCGGCCACATGGAGGGCTCGGCCCACTACGAGGGCCGCGCGGTCGACTACTTCTTCCGGCCCATCAACGCCCGCAACAACATCAAGGGCTGGTCCCTGGCCCACTACCTCGTCGCCAACGCCGACCGCCTCGACATCGAGACCGTCATCTACGACGACCGCATCTGGACCAGGTGGCGCTCCGCCGCCGGCTGGCGCGACTACGACATCCCGGACCGCGGCGGCGACCAGGCGATCCTCGAGCACCGCGACCACGTACACGTCGACGTCGCCGACTGACGAGAGGTCGCCCGCGCCGGCCGAGGCGTCGCGTACGTCGGCCGAAGCGTCCCTTACGTCGGTCGAAACGTCATCCGCTGCCGCCTCGCGCGACCGTAGTGACGTCTCGCCCGACCTGGCTGACGCTTCGGCCGACGTAACTGCCGTCTCGCGCGACGGGGGTGACGCCTCGGCGAGGAGAGGTCAGGCGAGGGTGACGACGATCCGCTCGTTGGTGACCTCGGGGGTCTCGGCCCACTCCTCGTCCTTGCCGGCGGACCAGGTGCGTCCGTCGTAGGCGATAGAGGTGGCGCCGAACTCGCTGGCCCGGGCGAGTACGTAGTGGGCGGCCGTCCAGCCGCCACGCTCACCGGTCTCGCCGGCGTCGACCGGGATCACCACGGTCGAGCCCTCCACCCGAGCGCGGCCGACCATGCCGCCGAGCAGCTGGTTGATCTCGGTCTTGGTGGCCTGGGGCTTTCCGGATCCGGCCTCGGGCTCGTCGATGCGGCAGGTCAGCGCGGCGGGGGAGTAGCCGCTGATCGCGGAGGCGATCGCGCGGCCCTCACCCTCGTGGTCGGCGTACGCCTCGGGGTAGGCCGAGCGCTGCACCTCCTGCGCCGCCTCGGTGACGACCATGTCCTCGTAGCCCTCGATCTTCACGAGCGCGTCGTAGAACTTGTTGGTGGCGTAGACGGGGTCCTGGACCTGCTCCTCGGTGCCCCAGCCCATCGAGGGGCGCTGCTGGAAGAGGCCCAGCGAGTCCCGGTCACCGTGGCTGATGTTGTAGAGCTTCGACTCCTGGATCGCGGTGGCGATCGCGATCGTGGCGGCCCGCGCGGGCAGGCCACGCTTGAGACCGAGCGCGGTGATCACCGCAGCGTTGCCCATCTGCTCGGGGTCGAAGCGCGCCTCGTACTCGCCCGCGACCGCCGTGCAGTGCTGCAGGTCGGGCAGGATCGAGTCCAGCTTGTCCGTCGCGGCCTGGACCACCCAGTAGATGCCGCCGGCGATCACGCTGAGCACCACCAACGTGGTGACGAGCTTCTTCAACTCAGCACTCTGCTCTTCGCTGTCGGGGTCAGTTGGCGTGGAGGGCGGCGTTGAGCTCGATGCCCTCGCCCTTCCACGGAACGGCCTCGATGGCGCCGCTGACCGAGTTGCGACGGAAGAGGATGTTGGAGGCACCGGAGAGCTCGCCGGCCTTCTTCACGGTGCCGTCGGGCAGCGTCACCTTGGTCCCGTACGTCACGTAGCAACCGGCCTCGACCACGGCGTCGTCGCCGAGCGAGATGCCGATGCCGGAGTTGGCGCCGAGCAGGCAGCGCTGGCCGATGGAGATGACGGCCTTACCGCCACCGGACAGGGTGCCCATGATCGAGGCACCGCCACCGACGTCGGAGCCGTCACCGACGACGACCCCGCCGGAGATCCGGCCCTCGACCATCGAGGCGCCGAGCGTGCCGGCGTTGAAGTTCACGAAGCCCTCGTGCATCACGGTGGTGCCGGGGGCGAGGTGGGCGCCGAGGCGGACGCGGTCGGCGTCGCCGATGCGGATCCCCGACGGCACGACGTAGTCGACCATCCGCGGGAACTTGTCCACGCCGTAGACCGTCACGTGCTGGCCCGCGGCGCGCAGCCGGGCGCGGGTGAGCTCGAAGCCCTCGACGGCGCACGGGCCGGCGCTGGTCCACACCACGTTGGTGAGCAGGCCGAAGATGCCGTCGAGGTTCTGCCCGTGCGGCTGCACGAGGCGGTGGGAGAGAAGGTGGAGACGCAGCCAGACGTCCTCGGTGGACTCGGGCGCGGTGTCGAGGTCCTTGACCTCCACGAGCGCGACCTTCTTGCTCACCTGACGCACCTCGTCGGCGCCCTCGAGCGCGGTCAGCTCGGCCGGCGCGGTCGCGTCGGCGGGCTTCTCGCCCAGCTGCGGCGCGGGGAACCACACGTCCAGAACAGAGTTGTCGGCGGCGTACGTCACGAGGCCGAAGCCCCAAGCTGCATTCGTCACGGGGCGCAGTCTAGTGGCCGAGCCTGAGCGACCCCTTATCGACGGTCCGACGTGCGAACATGGAATGGTGAGCAAGAAGAGCGCGCCGCCGATGCCGCAATTGATCCAGGCCGAGGACGACACCTGGACCCTGGAGATCCCCGGCGTCGCGAGCAGCAAGGGCCACCCGGCGCCGGAGTGGGCGATGGCCAAGGGCGTGGAGGTCGTACGCCGCGCCGCCTCAGACATCGTCCGGAGCTGGATCAATGGCAAGCCGGTCAGCGACGCCGAGAAGCAGATCGTCCTGCTCGTCACCCGAGGTGACTCGCAGGTCTATGCCTGGCTCGACGCCGCCTTCGCCGACGACAACCCCCGCTAGACCGCCGCTAGCAGCAGCGGCTCTGCGGGTTGTGCTCCTTCTCGTCGGCCCGGTGACGCTCGAACGCGCGCCGGGTCATCGGCTCGACGCCCTCACGCTCGCACCGGGCGACGTAGTCGTCCCACTTCGCCTCCCCGGTCGCCTGGCGGAGCAGCCGCCAGGCGCCGGAGACACGCTCGGTCAGGACGCTCATGAGACCGGCGTCTTCTGGGACGCCTCCCACTCGCGTACGGCTTCCTTCTCCTCCTTGGTGGCGAAGAAGTCGGAGGGCGCGACGATCTTCGACTCGACCTTCGGGACCTCGGTGGTCGGCAGCCCGCCGGCGCGGATCGCCTTGATCACGGTCACCGCGGCACCGGCGACGATCACGATCACCAGCAGCGCGAACGCTGCTTGCAGGATGCCGCTCTGGGTCGAGTTGTAGATGATCTGGTCGACGTCCTCGGGGGTCTTCGCAACCCCGTAGAGCTCACCGGCGTCGCGTGCCTCACGTGCGGCGGAGGCCTGGGCGAAGTAGCCGATGGCGGGGTTGTCGCTGAACACCTTCTGCCAGCTCGCCGTCATGGTGACGATGAGGTCCCACGCCAGCGGGATGCCAGGCACCCAGGCGAACTTGGCCAGACCGTGCTTGAACATCAGCACCGTGGCCAGGGTCAGGGCGATCGCGGCGAGCAGCTGGTTGGCGATGCCGAAGAGCGGGAACAGCTGGTTGATCCCGCCGAGCGGGTCACCGACGCCGATCCAGAGCATGTAGCCCCAGGCCAGTACGACCAGCGCGGAGGCCGACCAGGCAGCCGGCCGCCACGACGTGTCGGCGTAGCGCTTCCAGACGTTGCCGATCGTGTCCTGGAGCATGAACCGGCCCACGCGGGTGCCGGCGTCGACGGCGGTCAGGATGAAGAGCGCCTCGAACATGATCGCGAAGTGGTACCAGAAGGCGGCCAGGCCCCCACCGAACGCCTCGGTGAAGATCAGCGACATCCCGAACGCCAGGGTCGGGGCGCCACCGGTGCGGGAGATGATCGTCTCCTCCACGCTGGCCGCGGCTGCCTCGAGGTCGGCCGGGGTGATCGTGAAGCCGAGTCCGTTGACGAAGGCGGCCGCGGTCTCCGGGGTGCCGCCGGTGGCGCCGGCGGCGGCGTTCATCGAGAAGTAGATGCCCTGGTCGATGACCGAGGCCGCGATGAGGGCCGAGATCGCGACGAACGACTCCATCAGCATGCCGCCGTAGCCGATCATCCGCACGTGGCTCTCCTTGGCGACCATCTTCGGTGTGGTGCCGGAGGAGATGAGCGCGTGGAAGCCGGAGAGGGCGCCGCACGCGATGGTGATGAAGACGAAGGGGAACAGCTTGCCGGCGAAGACCGGCCCCTCGCCGTTGGTGGCGAAGTCGGTGACGGCCTCGTTCTGCAGCGCCGGGGCCGCGAGGATCAGGCCGACGGCCAGCAGCACGATGACGCCCACCTTCATGAAGGTGGAGAGGTAGTCACGCGGGGTGAGCAGCATCCACACCGGGAGGATCGAGGCGATGAAGCCGTAGACGACCAGGCAGATCACCAGCGTCTCGTGGGAGAGGGTGAGGGTGTCGGCCAGGCCCATGTCCTCGACGTAACCACCACCGATGATGGCCAGCAGCAGCAGCGCGACGCCGATGATGGTCACCTCGCTGACGCGGCCGGGCCGCAGGTAGCGCAGGTAGAAGCCCATGAAGAGCGCGATCGGGATGGTGAGACCGATCGAGAACACACCCCACGGCGACTCCGCGAGCGCATTGACGACGACCAGCGCGAGCACCGCCAGGATGATGATCATGATCGCGAAGACGGCGATCAGCGCGGCCACGCCGGCGACGGTGCCGATCTCCTCACGCACCATCTGACCGAGACTCTTGCCGTCGCGGCGCATCGAGAAGAACATGACGACCATGTCCTGCACGGCACCGGCGAGGATGACGCCGACGATGATCCAGATCGTGCCCGGCAGGTAACCCATCTGCGCGGCCAGCACCGGACCGACCAGCGGGCCGGCGCCGGCGATCGCGGCGAAGTGGTGCCCGAAGAGCACTCGACGGTCGGTGACGTCGAAGTCCTGCCCGTTCTCCAGCCGCTCGGCCGGGGTGGCCCGGGTGTCGTCGACCTTCAGCACCTTGTCGGCGATGAATTTCGAGTAGAACCGGTAGGCGATCGCGTACGAGGCCAGCGCTGCGAACAGGATCCACAGTGCCGAGACCTCCTCGCCTCGGGACAGGGCGAGCATGGCCCAGCAGACGGCGCCGACGACAGCGACGGCGGTCCAGATGACGATTGACTTCACGTTGGGCCCGGACCGTGGGCCCGAGCCGGTGGGGTTGGCGGTCGACGTTGACATGGTCTCCCTCGGGTTCAGCGGGGTAAGCGGTCGCTTGTGACCGCTGTCTCAGACTAGTCTCAGGAAACCGCCGTTCCGACGGCCGGTGGGCTACTGCCCGGTACGCCCGTCGATGGTCTCCCGCAGCAGGTCGGCGTGACCTGCATGGCGGGCGTACTCCTCGATCATGTGGACCAGGATGTCGCGGATGCTGGTCGGTTCGTCGCCTCGGCCGACGTCCCGCGTCTCGCCGAGGACGGAGTCGTCGATCGAGTCGAGCCACTCGTCAGCCGCCGCCACCTGCTCGCGCCAGCTCGCGAAGGCCTCGTCGACGGACTCCTGCGTGGGCTCGACCTTCCGGAACCCGCCGGTGGGGTCGTCGGCGTCGAGCCGCGGGAGGTCGAGGTTCTCCTTCAGCACCCGCTGGAACCAGCTCTGCTCGACCCGCGCCATGTGGCGGATCAGCCCGAGCAGGCTCAGGTCGCTCGGCGGCACGCTCTGCTTGGCCAGGTCCTCCGGACCGAGGTCCTGGCACTTGAGCTCGAGCGTGAGCCGGTAGTGGCGCAGGTAGTCCCGGTAGGTCGCCAGCTCACCGACGGGCTGGTCCTTGTGGAGGCGTGGGTCCTCGCCCTCTGGAAGCCAGATGCCGTCGAATCCCACCTGCCGCTGATCGCTGCTCATGGGACCCACCCTGCTGGAACCGGCGCCTTTCGGCCAATGATTTCAGCTCGTGAAGATGGGCGGCCGCTTCTCCAGGAACGCGTTGATCCCCTCGCGTCCGGACGCCGAGCCGCCGAGCGCGGAGATCGACTCCGCCTCCCGTCGCAGGGCCGACTCGGGGTTCGGGTCGGCGACGTCGCGGATCAGGTGCTTGGTGCGCGCCAGCGCCTCCGGGGAGCCGGACAGCAGGGTCGTGACGACCTCGTCGAGGGTCGCATCGAGCTCGTCGGCAGGCACGACACGGGCGACCAGCCCGGCCTCGAGCGCCTCGTTCGCGGTGAGCATGTCGCCCAGCAGGGTCAGCCGGAGCACCCGGTGCAGTCCGAGGGTGTGGACGAGAAGGGAGCCGCCGCCGTCGACCGACAGCCCCACCTTCGCGTAGGCGAGGCTGAACTTCGCCCGGTCCGCGGCGACCACGATGTCGGCCGCCGCGGCCAGCGGGAACCCGACCCCGGCGGCCGTGCCCTGGACCGCGCTGACCACGATCGCGTCGCAGCGTACGAGCTCGGTGATGATCCGGTTGGCACCCTCGGCGAGCTCGAGGATGTACGGCCCCAGATCATCGACCGCCGCGAACCCGGCCAGGTCGCCGCCGACCGAGAAGTACTTTCCCTCCGCCGCGAGCACGATCACTCGCGCCGAGTCCGCCTTCGCCCGCAGGATCGCCGCCAGCAGCTCGTCCCCGGCATCCGGGGAGAAGACGTTGCCCCGGTCCGGGTTGGTCATCGTGATGCGCGCGCACCCGTCGGCGTACTCGTAGCGAATCAGGCTCATGCGCGCATCCTGCCAGGGGGCTGCCTCGGCCGTCGCCCGATCAGCACACCAGAGCCGTCCCATCCGGCTACGGTCGCGACGTGGCATCTTCGAGCGCGTTCATCGTCACCCGTGTCCCGGCCGCCGAGACCTATCCACTTCGAGCGCTGGTCCTCCACGGCGGTGCCTCGCCCGAGTCGGCGAAGGTCGCAGGCGACGACCACTCGGACGTGGCGACCTTCGCGGCCAAGGACGCAGATGGCACCGTGGTCGGGAGCGTCAGTGTGTTCCCTTCCACGGACGGCACGTGGCGGATCCGTCGCCTGGCGACCGCCGAGGAGTGGCGTGGACGCGGAGTCGGGACAGCCGTACTCGCCGCAGCTCTGGCACATGCGGACGACCACGGCGGCGGGACCGTCTGGTGCAACGCCACGCCCGCCGGCGCTCCGCTGTTCCTCCGGGCGGGCTTCCAGCAGGTCGGCGCGCCGTGGGAGGACCCGGAGTTCGGGCCGAACGTGCGACTGGTGCGGCAGGTCTGAGCGGGCGTGAACGAAGAGGAAAAGGCCGTAGCCGTAGCCGCGATCGGCCGCGAGGAGCTGGTCGCTGCGGCCGACCGCACCTTCGGTCCGGGAGCCGGTGGCGTCCGCAGGGTCGCACACCTGGCACATGGAGGCGCTGACAACGCCTTCGAGAGCTGTCTGCGCGCGATCGCGATCCAGGTCGACGGGCTCGACGTCGAGCCCCAGGTGAGGATCGCGGAGCCCGACTTCCTCGGTCGGGTCGACCTCGCCGACCGTCGGCTCCGGATCATCATCGAGGCCGACTCGTTCGAGTTCCATGGAACGCGTCGGGCGCTGGTCGAGGACGCTGGCCGCTACAACCGGTTCGTGGCAGCGGGCTGGATCGTCCTGCGGTTCACCTGGGAGGACGTCATGCTGCACCCCGAGATCGTCCACGAGGCGCTCTCCGGTGCCGTCGCCGACCGGTTGAGGTCGATGCCTGCATGATGGACGGCGTGATCACGGTGCGCAGGGTGAAGGTCGAGGAGACGTATCCGTTGCGGGCGGAGGTGTTGCGCAACGGCGGACCGCCGGAGGCGGCGAAGCTGGCGGGGGACGACCTTCCTGGGGTGGCGACGTACGCCGCGCTGGATGCGGACGGGAGCCTGGTCGGGTGCGTGGGGCTCTTCCCGGAAGCCTGCCCTGACCTGCCCGATCACCCCGGGAAGGGGTGGCGGATCCGGGGGATGGCGACGGCGGACGGGTGGCGCGGGAAGGGCGTGGGTGGCCAGGTGCTGCGGGCGGCGCTGGACCACGTCACGACGCGGGGTGGCGGGCTGGTCTGGTGCAACGCACGTACGCCGGCGGCCAGGTTCTACGAGCGCGCCGGGTTCCGGGTGATCGGTGAGCCGTGGGACGACCCCGAGATCGGGCCGCACGTGCGGATGTGGCACGCCGTGTGAATCGGGTTCGCGCGGCGGGCTCCGGGCGGCGTACCCTTCTCCTTACAGGCGTTCGAGCCGTCATCAGCGGCGAGCCCCGGGAAGAAATCTTCGGAGAGTAGAACCCGGCGGGGGTGGCCCGTCACAGCCGAAACGAAGTGGCCCAGGCATGGGCAAGCAGGGTGGTACCGCGGTCGAGAGATCGTCCCTGTGGCAGACGAAACCACACACCACCCAGCAGGAGATGCCGCCGATGGCCTACCCGAAGGTCACCTCAGCCCACAACGCGGGCAACGTCCCGGCCAGCCCACGCTTCCCGGAGATCGAGATGCAGATTCTCGACTACTGGAAGAAGGACGGGACCTTCCAGGCGAGCATCGACAACCGTGACGCCGGCGAGAACGGCGAGAACGAGTTCGTGTTCTACGACGGCCCGCCGTTCGCCAACGGCCTGCCGCACTACGGCCACCTGCTGACCGGCTACGTCAAGGACATCGTCCCGCGCTACCAGACGATGCGCGGCAAGCGCGTCGAGCGGCGCTTCGGGTGGGACACCCACGGCCTGCCCGCCGAGCTCGAGGCGATGCGCCAGCTCGGTCTGAAGACGACCGACGAGATCGTCGAGATGGGCATCGACAAGTTCAACGCGGCCAGCCGGGCCTCGGTGCTGAAGTACACCGGCGAGTGGCGCGACTACGTCACCCGCCAGGCGCGCTGGGTCGACTTCGACAACGACTACAAGACCCTCAACCCCGACTACATGGAGTCGGTGATCTGGGCCTTCAAGACGCTCTACGACAAGGGCCTGGTCTACGAGGGCTTCCGGGTCCTGCCCTACTGCTGGCAGGACGAGACCCCGCTGTCCAACCACGAGCTGCGGATGGACGACGACGTCTACAAGGACCGTCAGGACCCGGCGGTCACCGTCGGCTACGCGCTCGATGCGACCGGCGAGGACGAGGTCCTCGACGGCGCTCACATCCTGATCTGGACCACCACGCCGTGGACCCTGCCGTCCAACCTCGCCGTGATGGTGGGCTCCGACATCGACTACGTCGTCGTCGAGGGCCCGGTGCCGGGCACCGACAAGACGGCCAAGTACGTCCTGGCGGAGGCCCGACTCGCGGCGTACAAGAAGGAGCTCTTCCCCGACGCCGACGAGGCGACGGTGCTGGGCCGCTACAAGGGCGCCGAGCTGCTCGGGCGCAGCTACACCCCGCCGTTCTCCTACTACGCCGGCCACACCAACGCCTTCCGTGTGGTCGCAGCTTACGACGCGGTCACGACCACGGACGGCACCGGTGTCGTCCACACCGCCGGCGCGTTCGGTGAGGTCGACAAGGAGGTCACCGACCGCGAGAACATCGAGGCGGTGATGCCGGTCGGCAAGGACGGCAAGTTCACCGCGCCGGTCTTCGACTACGCCGGCGTCCAGGTCTTCGACGCCAACCTGCAGATCATCGACCACCTCAAGGCGGTCACCCGCGGCGAGGCCGGGGGATCGGTGACCGCGGGCACGATCCTGCTGCGCCGCGAGTCCTACAACCACTCCTACCCGCACTGCTGGCGCTGCCGTCAGCCGCTCATCTACAAGGGCGTGAGCAGCTGGTTCGTCGAGGTCACCAAGATCAAGGACCGCATGCTCGAGCTCAACCAGCAGATCCGCTGGGTGCCCGAGCACATCCAGGACGGCCAGTTCGGCAAGTGGCTGGAGAACGCCCGCGACTGGTCGATCACCCGCAACCGCTTCTGGGGCTCGCCGGTGCCGGTGTGGAAGTCCGACGACCCGGCCTACCCGCGCCTCGACGTCTACGGGAGCTTCGCAGAGCTGGAGCGCGACTTCGGCACCCTGCCGAAGGATGCTGACGGCAACCCCGACCTGCACCGGCCGTACGTCGACGACCTGGTCCGTCCCAACCCCGACGACCCGACCGGCAAGTCGATGATGCGCCGGGTCCCCGACGTCCTCGACGTCTGGTTCGACTCCGGCTCGATGAGCTTCGCCCAGAACCACGTGCCGTTCGAGAACGAGGAGTGGTTCGCCCACCACTTCCCGGGCGACTTCATCGTGGAGTACATCGGCCAGACCCGCGGCTGGTTCTACACCCTGCACATCCTGGCGACCGCGCTCTTCGACCGGCCGGCGTTCCAGTCCTGCATCAGCCACGGCATCGTGCTGGGCTCGGACGGGCAGAAGATGTCCAAGAGCCTGCGCAACTACCCCGACGTCAACGAGGTCTTCGACCGCGACGGCGCCGACGCGATGCGCTGGTTCCTGATGTCCTCGCCCATCCTCCGCGGCGGCAACCTGGTCGTCACCGAGCAGGGCATCCGGGACTCCGTACGCCAGGTGATGATCCCGCTGTGGAACAGCTGGTACTTCTTCCAGCTCTACGCCAACGCGGCCAACCTGGAGACCACCGGCTCGACCGAGTCCACCGACCCGCTGGACCGCTACGTCCTGGCCAAGCTGCGCGACTACGTCGCCGAGATGACCACGGCGATGGACGACTACTACGTCGCCGAGGCCTGCGAGGCGACGCAGCGCTTCATCGACGTGCTCACCAACTGGTACATCCGGCGTAGCCGCGAGCGATTCTGGAACGAGGACAAGGCCGCCTTCGACACCCTCTACACGGTGCTGGAGACGGTGACCCGGCTGGTCGCGCCGCTGCTGCCGCTGACCACGGAGGAGATCTGGCGCGGTCTGACCGGTGGCCGCTCGGTGCACCTGACCGACTACCCGGTCGTCGAGGACCTGCCTGCTGACGACGACCTGGTCGCCCGGATGGACGCAGTTCGCGCGGTCTGCTCCTCGACCTCCGCGCTGCGCAAGGCGCGCAAGCTCCGCAACCGCCTCCCGCTGGGCGGCCTGACCGTGGTCGGCGCCGACATCGCCGGCTTCGAGGAGATCGTGGCCGACGAGGTCAACGTCAAGTCGGTCCGGCTGCTCGCCGCCGACTCGGAGGAGGCCGGGACGTACGGCATCGAGCAGAAGCTCACCGTCAACGCCCGCGCCGCGGGGCCGCGCCTGGGCAAGGACGTCCAGAAGGCCATCAAGGGCTCCAAGTCCGGTGACTGGTCGGTGTCCGACTCCGGTGAGGTCGTCGCCGGTGGCCTGGCGCTGGTGGCGGGTGAATACACGCTCGAGACCGTCGCCGGCTCCGCCTCCGACGACATCGCCGTCTCGATGCTCCCGGGAGGCTTCATCGTCCTCGACACGGTCGTCACCCCCGAGCTCGCCGCCGAGGGCCTCGCCCGCGACCTCGTCCGCGCGGTCCAGCAGGCGCGCAAGGACTCCGGCCTCAACGTCGAGGACCGCATCGTCCTGTCGGTCGCCGGCTCCGAGACCGTACGCCGGGCAGCCACCACCCACGCCGACCTGATCGCCCGCGAGACCCTCGCCACGACCTACGACGTGGTCGACGCGCTCGACGGCAACCCGGTCGACCTCGGTGACGGGGAGAAGGCCCAGATCGCGGTCGCGAAGGCCTGATCGCACCACGATCCACCACGATCCAGCACGTCCAGCAAGGCCGGAGCCGGCGAACGGCTCCGGCCCTGCTGTGTTCGGGCTAGGTTGGGAGGCGTGAGAGGGCCGACGTTTCGCGAGCTGGCGGTCCAGGCGCTGTCGTCGGTCGAGCGCGGCTACGACCTGCTGGCGCCGAAGTTCGACGCGACCCCGTTCCGCACACCGGACTGGATGCTCGCCGCCACGATCACTGCTTTGCGGGAGCACGGGCCGTTCGAGCGCGGCCTCGATGTCTGCACCGGCACCGGGGCGGGGCTGGCGCTGCTCGAGGAGGCGACGACGGAGGCGCCGACCGGGATGGACTTCAGCGCCGGGATGCTGGAGCAGGCACGGGCGGCGCACCCTGACGCCGACCTGGTGCGGGCGGATGCTCGCGCGCTGCCGTTCGGTGCTGCGTACGACCTGGTGGTGAGCTTCGGGGCGCTGGGGCATTTTCTGCCGGAGGAGCGGCGGCCGCTGTTCGAGGGCGTCTACCGGGCGCTGCGGCCGGGTGGGGTGTTCGCGTTGCCGATGAGTCGCGCGCCGAAGCCGACTCAACCGACCTACTGGTTGCTGTCCGGGTTCGACCTGGCGATGCGCGTGCGCAACGCGGTGTGGCGGCCGACGTTCGTGATGTACTACCGCACCCATCCGCGGCAGGCGCTGTTCGCCGACCTGGCGGCCGCCGGGTTCACGGTCGAGACGACGCCGATGCCCGGTGTCGGCGAGCTGATCATCGCTCGCCGGCCACCGGGCTGACGTGGGTAGGGCTGGGCAGGGTTCTCAGGCGCGGCGCGGGTTCCGCTCGGCCAGCCGGGCGGCGATGGTCGGGACGATGACCGCGGCGGCGACCAGGTGGGAGATCACCAGCATGATGTTGGTGGCGTAGGAGTCGGTGACGGCGACGAGGCTGGGCACCAACGAGAGCGCCGTCAGGGTCCAGGCGGTGCGCTTCCAGGTCGAGCGCGGGCGCTTGGCCCAGCGGGTGAGGCAGACGGCGATGATGATGCCGATCAGGCCGAGCTCGGCGACGGCCCAGGCGAGTCCGGTCTCGGGGACCGCGGCGGGCTCGAGGCCGGTGCCGGGGAGGGTGACGTCGAACGGCACTCCGGCGGCGCGGGCGAGGAACTCGTAGACGCCGGTGACGACGGCCCCGACGACGACGGCGGTGGTGCTGACCAGCCAGACCGGGATCCGCGCAGCGAACTGGCCGTGGTCGGTGGTGGTCCGGGTGAAGGTGCTGGTGCTCATGATGGTGCCTCTCGTCTCGTGGTGTGGTGGTGGTCGGCGCGGTCCGTACGGCCGCTTCTCACTCACTCCACGAACGCCTCGACGCCGATCCGACAGGTTCCTCGAAAAAATTCTGAAAGGCGACGATCACCCCCTCCGGGACTGTCAGGCTCAGCCCAGGCGACGGAACGCCCGCGTGGACAGCGGGACGAAGATCGCCAGCAGGACCGCGGGCCAGGCGACCGCCAGAAGCACCGCATGGTCTGCGAGCAGTCCGGAGGTGATCCCGGTCGGGTTGCCGAAGAGGTCGCGGCAGGCGGTGGCGGTGGCCGAGACCGGATTCCATCCGGCCAGGAAGCCGAGCCAGCCGGGCATCGTCTCGGGGGAGACGAACAGGCTCGAGCAGAAGCCCAGCGGCCACACCAGCACCTGCACCATCGTCAGGGCGCCCTCCATCCGCAGCGTGAGGCCCAGGAAGATGCCCAACCACAGCATCGCCAGCCGCAGCCACAGCAGGAGCCCCACGGCGGCGGCCGCCGCGAGGAACGAGCCTTCGATCCGCCACCCGATCAGCAGCCCGCCGAGCATCAGCACGCCCAGCTGGACGGCCGAGTTGCCCATGTCGGCAACCGCCCGTCCCAGGGGCACCGCGAGGCCGCTCATCGGCAGCGACCGGAACCGGTTGGTGACCCCGCGCTTGGTGTCCTCGGTGACCACGGCCATGGTGCCGTCGATGCCGAACATCATCGTCAGCGCGAGCACGCCCGGCAGCAGGTAGGGGAGATACGTCCCGCCACCCGGCATCTCGATCGCGCCGCCGAACAGGTAGCCGAAGATCAGCAGCATCATGATCGAGAACAGGATCCCGAAGACGGGTCCCCACGGCTCGCGCTGCCAGTGCTTGAGGTCACGCAGCGTGATCACCCACGTCTGCCGCAGGGTCGAGGTGAGTCCTGAGGTCAGGTCGGTCATCGGGCGGCTCCTTCGTGGTGGTGCTCGGGGGCGGGGGCGGTCAGGTGGAGGAAGACCTCGTCCAGGGTGGGTCGGCGAAGCAGCACGTCATCGACTGTGATGCCGGCGGAGTCGAGGGTGCGTACGACCTCGACGACGGCCGCACCGCCGCCGGCCGAACCGGCCTCGACGGTGACTTCGAGACGGTCGGGGTCGACACCGGCCGTGGAGCCGAGCACGCCGGCCATCCGGGCGAGGTCGTCCGGCCCGGTCGCGGTGATGATCACCCGGTCGCCGCCGAGGTCGCTCTTCAGAGCTGAGGGCGTCCCCTCGGCGATCACGCGGCCGGCGCCGAGGACGGTGACCATGTCGGCCAGCTGGTCGGCCTCGTCCAGGTACTGGGTGGTCAGCAGCACCGTCGTCCCGTCGGAGACCACCTGCCGCACCATCTCCCAGACCTCGTGACGGGCGCGCGGGTCCAGACCCGTGGTCGGCTCGTCGAGGAAGAGGATCTGCGGGCGGGTGACCAGGCCGGCGGCGATGTCGAGCCGGCGCCGCATCCCGCCCGAGTAGCCCGAGACCTTCCGGTCGCCGGCCTCGGTGAGGCCGAAGGAGGAGAGGAGGTCGCCGGCGCGGCGTACGGCGGCCTGCTTCGACAGGCCGTGCAGCCGACCGAACATGACCAGGTTCTCTCGGCCGTGGAGGGCCTCGTCCAAGGCGGCGCTCTGCCCGACCAGGCCGATCGTGGAGCGGACCCGGGCGGGGTGACGTACGGCGTCGTGGCCGCCCACACGCACCTCGCCGGCGTCGGGCCGGGTGAGGGTCGCGAAGACGTTCACCGCGGTGGACTTGCCGGCACCGTTCGGCCCGAGCAGGGCGTGGACGGTGCCGGCGGTGACGTCCAGGTCGAGGCCGTCGAGCGCCTGGGTGTCGCGGTAGCGCTTGCGCACGGCGTGCGCGGACAGGGGAGAGGTGGTCATCGGCCCACCTCGATCCGGAACACGCCGCAGCGCCCGGCGACGGCCTCGAAGGCCTCGGGCGTCACCGCGGTGACCACCCCGGCGTCCAGCATGATCTTCGCACCGTCCGCCATCCGCTCCGGCCACAACCGGAGCACGGTCAGGGCCTCGTCGCGGTCGACCTCCACGAGGCTCACCTCCTCGGTCCTCTTGCCGACCCGGAGGCTGGCGCGGCCGGAGGCGGCCCGCACGTTGCGGGCCCAGTCGGCCCCCGGGAAGCCCTCGAGCAGGTAGCGGCGTCCGTCCAGGTCGAGCACCGAGAGCGGGGTGCTGCGGGGCTTGCCGCTCGTACGGCCCGGCACGGTGAGCACCGGCAGCTCCTTCATCCCGAGCCCGGTCCTCGACAGGGTCATGAAGACCTTGTTCATCGGCTTGAGCCAGCGCGGCGGCACCGGTTTCGCGTCGTTCGGCATGCACGTTCCTCCAATTTCGTACGCTGTACGAAGATGACAACGGGGTGACTGTAGCATTTGTTCCGTACGGCGTACGGAATTTTCTGGAGGGGGTTAGGATGAGCGACGTGCCGGACCAGCCAGACCCCTCGTTGCGCCTGCTCTGGCGCCATCGGATCGAGGCCCGCGAGGAATCGAAGGCGAAGCGGGGTCCGAAGCAGAAGGTGAGCGTCGACGAGGTCGTCGACGCCGCGATCGACCTCGCCGACGCCGAGGGGCTGGCCGCCGTGACGATGCGCGCGATCGCCCAGCGCTTCGGGCTGGGGGCGATGACTCTCTACTCCTACGTGCCCAACCGCGACGCCCTCCTGGTGCTCATGGCCGATCAGGTCACCGGCCGGACCACGCTGCCCGACCTGCCCGACGAACCGCGCAAGCGCCTCGAGCTGGTCGCCAACCTCGCCCACGACGAGCTGCGGGCCCACCCGTGGCTGCTCGAGGTGCAGGACGTACGTCCCTGGCTGGGGCCCAACATGAGCGACCGCTACGAGTGGCAGCTGCAGGCCGTCGACGGCCTCGGGCTGACCGATCTGGAGATGGATCAGACGGTCGCCGTGCTGGTCGGCTTCGCCGGCGCCATCGCGCGCAGCGAGCTGATGAAGCGCCGCGCGGAACAAGTCACCGGGATGACGGAGGCGGAGTGGTGGGCCGCCAACTACGACACGCTGAACGAGGTCATGGCGGGCAGCCACTATCCGCTGGCCAGCCGGGTCGGCACCGCCGCCGGCGAGGCCTACCAGGCGGCCACCGACCCGGCGCGCGAGCTCGACTACGGGCTGGCCCGGATCATCGACGGGGTGCTCGCGCACGTCGGTGAGAGGTCCCTGATTGACTAGGGCCATGGCGACGCTCGACTTGACCACCGACGTGGTGGCCCTGACCCGGCAGCTGATGGACATCGAATCGGTGAGTCTCAACGAGCTCGAGCTGGCCGACGCGGTGGAGCGGGCGCTGACCGCCTACGACCACCTCGTCGTGGAGCGCCGCGGCAACTCCATCGTGGCGCGCACCGACCTCGGCCTCCCCGAGCGCGTGGTCATCGCGGGCCACCTCGACACCGTGCCGGTCAACGGCAACTTCCCGAGCCGCCTCGACGAGGCCACCGGCATCTTGCACGGCCTCGGGGCCTGCGACATGAAGTCCGGTGACGCGGTCATCCTCAAGCTCGCCGCCTCCCTGGATGCGCCCAACCGCGACGTGACGTACGTCCTCTACGACGCCGAGGAGATCGAGGCCGTCCACAACGGCCTCGGCAAGCTCGCGGCCAGCGAGCCCGACCTCCTCGCGGGCGACTTCGCGATCCTGATGGAGCCCTCCAACGCCGGCGTCGAGGCCGGCTGCCAGGGCACGCTGCGCGTCGAGGTGCGCACCACCGGCGAGCGCTCCCACAGCGCCCGCGCCTGGCGCGGTGTCAACGCGATCCACAAGGCCGGCGAGGTGCTGCGCCGCCTGGAGGCGTACGTCCCGCGCAAGCCGATCATCGACGGCCTGGAGTACCACGAGGGTCTCAACGCGGTCTTCGTCTCCGGGGGAGTGGCCGGCAACGTGATCCCCGACGAGTGTGTGGTGACGGTCAACTACCGCTTCGCCCCGGACCGCTCCGAGGAGGAGGCGCTCGCCTTCGTGCAGAGCTTCTTCGAGGGCTACGAGGTCACGCTGACCGACTCCGCGCCCGGCGCGCTGCCCGGCCTCGACCGCCCGGCGGCCAAGGCCTTCATCGAGGCGGTCGGCGGCGAGGTCGGGCCCAAGTTCGGGTGGACCGATGTGGCACGGTTCACGGTCCTCGGCATACCAGCGGTCAACTATGGTCCAGGTGACCCGATGTTCGCCCACAAAGCCGACGAGCACGTGCGGATCTCCGAGATCACCACCTGTGAGCTGGCCCTTCGTGATTGGTTGACCGCATGACCCGACGCAGCGGCTCCGGCCCGCGCCCGACCAAGGGACGTCCTGCCGGCAGCACCACCGACCAGCGACTGCTGGACAGCTCCGGCCATGGTGACTGGGTCCACACCGACCCGTGGCGGGTCATGAAGATCCAGGCGGAGTTCGTCGAGGGCTTCAACGACCTCTCCGAGATCGGTCCCGCGATCAGCGTCTTCGGGTCGGCGCGTACGCCCCACGACCACCCGACCTACGCCCAGGCCGAGGCGGTCGGCCGCGGTCTGGCCGAAGCCGGCTTCGTGGTGATCACCGGCGGTGGGCCGGGCACGATGGAGGCGGCCAACAAGGGCGCCCTCGAGGCCGGTGGCGAGTCGATCGGCCTCGGTATCGAGCTGCCCTTCGAGGCCAGGCTCAACGACTACGTCAGCTTCGGGCTCAACTTCCGCTACTTCTTCGTGCGGAAGATGATGTTCGTGAAGTACTCCCAGGGCTACGTCGTCATGCCCGGCGGCCTCGGCACCATGGACGAGCTCTTCGAGGCGATGACGCTCTCGCAGACCAAGAAGATCACTCAGTTCCCGATCGTGCTGATGGGCGTGAAGCACTGGGAGGGGCTCCTCGACTGGATGCGCGAGACGATGCTCGCCGACGGCCGGATCAAGCAGAGCGACCTCGACATGATCACCCTCACCGACGACGTGGACGAGGCGGTCGAGCTGATGCTGAAGGCGCGTGACTGAGGCGATGGGTTGGATCTTCGCGGCAATCATCGTGCTGGTTCTCGGAGGAGTCGCCCTCGTCGCCGCCGGATCAGGTGCGCCGATGGGCGAGGAGTACGGCGACCAGCCCGACGCTCTGGTGCCGCGCGACCGCGTCCTGGAGGCGGCAGACCTGCGTCGCGTACGTTTCTCGGTGTCGTTCCGCGGCTACCGGATGGACGAGGTCGACGCTCTGATCGCCCGCCTCGCCGACGAGGCAGAATGGCGTGAGTCGACCGCCACCGGAGATACCGGGGGTGGGATCGGAGTCGGGGGACTCGCACCACATACGCCCGAGCCCGATTCGGGCTCGCCCGACGTCTAGGACAGAATCGCTGCCGTGAGCTTCGCTGCCGTACTCGTCTACGCCGTGACCGCCCTGGTCGCGGTGATCGTCGCGCTCACCTACCTGAAGCCCCATCTCCTGCAGCCGCAGGAGGCGGGACTGCCGCCCAGGATCCACCTGTACGCCGGTGCCGCCGGCCTGCTCGTCTGGGTCCTCTTCCTCGTCTCGCCGCCGTCGTTCTTCCTCGGCGGCGACGTCCCGGGCGTGATCGGGCTCTTCGGGATCTGGCTCGCCGCGATCGCCGGTCTCTACCTGCTCGCCCGACGGCTCAAGGAGCAACGTGCAGGTGCCGTCGACGACTACGGCTACGACGACTACGACGAGGAGTACGCCGCCGAGGACGGCTACGGCTACGACGAGTCCGGCTATGCCGACGCCGGCTACGACGGATACGACGGCTACGACCAGTTCGACGACCGGTCCGGCTACGCCGATCCGCGGTTGTCGGCCCAGGAGCCGGTCCAGCGGCCGGTTGCCCAGCCGGTCGCCCAGCCGGTCGCCCAGCCGGTCGCCCAGCCGGTCGCCCAGCCGGTCGCTCAGACCGGTCGTCCGGCCGTACGTCGTCCTGAGCCGCGGACGGAGGCTCGACCTGAGCCGCGGCCCGAACCCCGCCGGGCGGCGTCCGGCGCCGACGAGACCGCCGTGATGGCGCCGATCGAGCGTGACCCCTCGCCGGTTCCACCGCCTGCCCCTGCTCCCGCCCCGGCTCCCGCTCCGGCTCCCGCTCCCGCTCCGGCTCCCGCCCCGTCGCGCGAGGGCCAGCTCGGCCGCCGGGTGGCGAGACGTCAGACTCCGCCTCCGCCGGTGCCGCAGCAGCCCGCGCCTCAGCCGCCTGCCGCGCCCCAGCGTGCAGCCCAGAGGCCGCCCGCGCCCCAGCCGCCCGCCCCGGATGCGCCCGCGCGTCCCCGGCAGGATCGACCCGCGCCTGCCCGACCCGCTCAGGAGCGCCGTGCCCCGGAGCAGCCGATGCGCGAGCGGCCGGCTCCCCAGGCACCCCAGCACCAGGCACCCCAGCACCAGGCACCCCAGCATCAGGCACCCCAGCGCCAGGCGCCTCAGCGTCGGGCCCCCCAGCACCAGGCACCCCCTCCACCGGCTCCGGCTCCGGCTCCGGCCCCGGCGCCGACGCCGACGCCGGAGCAGCCTCAGCCCGGCCAGGGGGCGCCGAGCCGGAGCCAGAGCGGCCAGGACCCGTGGGGTCGCCGCCAGGAGCCGCCGCAGCGCCGGTCCCGTGGCTACGACGGTCGCTACGACGACCGCCGCAACGAAGGCCACGACGAGTTCGCCGACCGGCGGTTCCGGCGCGACAGCAGCTACTCCGGCTACCCGGGGCAGCCGCAGCCGGCCCCGCCGCGCGCGCCGCGTCCGGCGCCCCAGGCCGAGCCCCGACCGGCGCCCCAGGCCGAGCCTCGACCCGAGCCCGCCCCCGCACCGCAGCGGAGCCGGCAGCCGGGCCGCCGGGTGGCGCAGCAGCCCGAGGCGTACGACCCCTACTCCTTCGACTCCTACGGTCCTCGCGACCGGGCCGAGTCGCCCGCCCAGGCTCCGCGCGCGCCCCAGGCGCCGCAGCGCCGGCGGCAGCAGAGCCAGGACTACGACGCGCCGGCCTACGCGGGCTACGAGCAGGGTCACGAGCAGGGTCATGAGCAGGGCCATGAGCAGGGCGGCGACCAGCCGTACGCCCAGGGCTACGACTACGACGAGGCCTACGACCGCGGTTATGACGAGCGCTATGACGAGCGTTACGACGACCGCTATGGCGACCGCTATGGCGACCGCTACGACGACGCCTACGACCGGTCCGCCGGCGGTGACCATCGGGAGCGGGGAGGAGCCTTCTTCGAGGCCTCCGGCGCCGCGATCGTGGTGCACATCACCCTGGTGATCCTCGCGATCTGGTTGACCTGGGCCTACGGAACCTCGGTCATCTGACAGGTTCGAAGGCAGGTCAACCCGCCGAAACTCCCACCTTGCCGTCAGGTCTGCTGACCTGATGAGGGATAATAGAAGCGCAATGCGCGCTCCGAGGCCATCCGGCAGGTGAGCGCCGACACGCGAGACACGGAAGAAGGTGCCGCATGGCGGCGATGAAGCCGCGGACGGGAGACGGTCCGCTGGAGGTCACCAAGGAAGGTCGGGGCATCGTGATGCGCGTCCCGCTCGAGGGTGGTGGCCGGTTGGTCGTCGAACTGAACGCCGAAGAGGCCGCCGCGCTCGGCGAAGAGATCAAAGGTCTTGGGCTGAACGCGTAGATGACCACAACGCTGCCGTCACCGGCTCTGCCGTCGCAGGTCACGCCGCCCACCTTCACGCTCAGCCCGCTCGGTCCGGAGAGTCTCGATGCCGAGATCATCGCGCTGCCGGTCATCCCGGGCGAGGATGCGCTCGTCATCGGTCCCGGGGCCGCTGACCTGGGTGACCAGCACGACCTCCTCGGTCACCTCGAGTTCGAAGGTGCCACCGGCAGTGCCGGTGAGGTGACGACGTACGCCGTCACCGGCTCCGGCGCCCTGCGACGGATCCTCCTGATCGGTGTCGGCGCGCAATGTCGCGACGACTTCCGGCGGGCGGGCGCCGCGCTGGCTCGCGCCGTGCGCGATCGGTCAGAGGTCGTCACGACCATCCCGGCAGTCGATCCCGAGGTCGGGCTGGAGCCGTTCGTGGCCGGCGCGACGCTGGGGTCCTTCCTCTTCCACTGGCGCTCCGAGGGGGCGCCGTGGACGCCGGTGGAGACGATCACCCTGGCCGATCTCGGTGACGACCAGGCGGCAGCGTTGGACCGGGCCCAGG
>NZ_JBHVKN010000046.1:0-29398 GCF_042798075.1 Nocardioides sp. NPDC057772 | reverse complement strand
TGCTTCAGGTCCTCGCCGGCGGAGAAGGCGCGGCCGCGTCCGGTGAGGACGATGCCGCGAACGGTCTCGCCGGTGCCGAGGTCCCGCACCAGCGCAGCCAGGCGCAGCCGCATGGCGACGGTGAGCGCGTTGAGCTTGTCGGGGCGGTCCAGCGTGAGCACCGCGACGTCGCGCATGACGGCGACGTCGATGTGGTCCTGACCCGTTGCAGGGTCGGTGCCAGGGATGGTCATGGTCAGCTCCTCGGTCGGGCGAAGTCGTACGTTGTGCCGGGCTGGGCCGCGGCCCGGGTCTCGAGCGCGGGCTTGGAGACCCGCTCAGAAGGGGTGCGCGGGAAGTCGGCGACGAACTCGACATAGCGAGGCACCTTGAACCGCGCGAGCTGTGCGCCGGCGCGCTCGAGAAGCGCCTCGGCGGTGGCCCTGTCCTCCGGGACCCCGTCCCTGAGCTGGACGAAGGCCTTGACCTCCTCGCCCATGACTTCGTCGGGGACGGCGACGACGGCCGCCGCGACGATCCGGTCGTCCCGCTCGAGGGCGGCCTCGACCTCGGCACAGGCGACGTTCTCACCACCGCGCCGCACCATGTCCTTGATCCGGCCGACCAGCTGGATGCCGCCGTCAGGACGGCGGACGACGAGGTCACCGGTGTGCAGCCAGCCGTCACGCAGCACGTCAGCCGTGGCCTCGGGGCGGTTCCAGTAGCCGTTCATCATCGGCACGCCCGAGATGACGAGCTCGCCCGGCTCCCCGGCAGCGACCTCCTCCCCCGGCTCGGCGGGGTCCTCGACGCGTACCTGCTTGGACGGCACCGGCCGGCCCAGGCTCCCGCTGCCGACGGCACCGGTGTCGTCGAACGGGCTGAACAGGTCGATCCCCGACTCGGTCATCCCATAGACCTCCCGCCACGGCGCGCCCCACCGCTCTTCCAGCTGTGCGTGGAGCGCGACCGGGATGCCCGAGCAGAGGACCATCCGGAGGTCGTTCTCCCGGTCCTCGGCCGTCGGCTGCTGCTTGAACAGCAGGGTGGGCATCGAACCGAGGACGTAGAAGAAGGTCGCCCGGTGCCGGCGCACGTCGCTCATGAAGGTCGACGCGGAGAAGCGCGGCAGCACGACCAGCGGGGCCCCGAGCGTCAGAGCGAGTGCGGTGTTCCACTGCGGGTCCATGTAGGAGAACGGCTGCGAGGTGAGGAGTACGTCCTCGGCCCCGAGCCCCGTGGCGGCGGCGCAGATCCACCCCAGCCGGACCCAGTAGTCGTGGCTGAGCATGCATGCCTTGGGGAAGCCGGTCGTGCCCGAGGTGTACTGCAGGTTCGCGAGGGTCTCGGCAGTGATCGACACGTCCGGCGCCGTCGTGGGGAACCGCTCCGACCCGTCGCAGGGGACCTCGACGAGTCGGACGCCGGCCAAGTCGGGCTCGTCCGCCAGCACCTCGGCAACCAGACCGGAGCGCTCGGCGTCGGTGACGACGACACGGGCCCCGGAGTCGTTCAGGACGAAGGCGAGGTCGGCCCGCTGGTAGGCACAGTTGACCGGCACGGCGACCGCGCCTGCCTTCAGCGCGGCCAGCCACGCCACCGGCCAGTGCACGACGTTCGGGAGCATGATCGCGACCCGGTCGCCAGGACGGATCCCGTCGACCTCGATCAGCCGATGAGCCAGTCTTGAGGTCCAGCCGTCGATCTCGGCGTAGCTCCACGACCACTCGCCGAAACGCAGGAACTCCCGGTCTCCCGAGTCCTGCGCACGCTGTGCCAACAGCCGGCTCAGCGTCGGAACGGCAGGATCGTCCTTCATCCGATCGGCCGCGACCACAGGTCCGGCCGTGACGTGTGCGCTCACTGGGGGCTCCTCTGCTCTTGCCCGACCGCTTCGTGGCTCGCGAGCCGCTGCACTGCCTGCTCGACGACCCACGTCAGGGCCGGGTCGTTGCTCTTCATCCATTCCGGGTGCCACTGGACGCCGAGAACCGGACGCCCGGGCACCTCGATCGACTCGACCACCCCGTCGTCGGTCCTGCCGCTCACGACCACACCGACGCCGCAGCGGTCGACCGCCTGGTGGTGCCACGAGTTGGTGGTCGCGTCCTTGCCGAAGAGATCGGCGGCGACCGAGCCGGGGGTGAAGGTGACGACGTGGTCGAACGTGCCGTCCGTGGGTGCCGTCTCGGCCGAGAGGTGACTCACCGGACCCTCCGGAAGATGCGGCACGAGGGTGCCGCCGAGCGCCACGTTGAGCACCTGCAGGCCACGGCACACGCCGAGCACCGGGATCCCGCGCTCGAGCGCCGCGCGGACGAGCGCGATCTCGTACGTGTCCCGCTCGGCGTCGTGCACCATCGGGTTCGTCCGCGGGTCGATGTCGCGCACCACGGAGGTGTCACCACCCCAACAAGCGGGGTGTACGTCCTGGCCTCCGGTGATCACCACGCCCGAGAGCCAGTCACAGACCGCCGAGGCGTCGGTGTCGTAGGACAGGTGCACGGGCAGTCCACCGGCCTCGGCGATCCGGGTGGCGAAGTCCGACATGTAGGTGTCGATGCAGCGGTCTCCGTAGCGCGGGTCGGCTCCGTTGAGCACCGACAGCTGGAAGCGGCGTCCGGTGATGCCGATCAGCGGCAGCATCACCCCGGTCCCCTCGCGCGCGCTCACGGGAACTCGAAGTATCGCTGGGACTCCCACGCGGAGAGCGAGGCGAACGGATCGCCGCCCTTGGTGTGGAACTCCATCCACTCCCATCGGCGCGAGGCGACCCAGAAGTCCACGAACTCGTCGCCGAGGTACTCCCGCAGCAGCGGGTCGGCGTCGAGAGCGGCTGCGGCCTTCGACATGGTGTCGGGGATCCGCGGCACCCCGCAGCCCTCCGGCAGACACCAGGCCATCTCGGTGACTTCCGCGGTCGGCTCGATCCGACCCTCGATGCCGGCCAGGACCCCGGCCAGCACGGCGGCCAACGCGAAGTAGGGGTTCACGTCGGCTCCGGGCAGCCGGTACTCCAGGCGGGAGTACTTCGGGTGCCCGGTGATCGCCCGGACCGCGGCGGTCTTGTTGTTGACGCCCCAGCTGACCGTGGTCGGCGGACCGGTGAGGTCGACGAGCCGGCGGTACGAGGTGATCTGCGGCATCACGACGGACGTCGCCCCCGGCATGGTGGCCAGGAGTCCGCCGACCGCGTGGCGCATCAGCTCCGAGGGCCCTTCCTCGGCGAAGAAGCGGTTCACCCCGTCGCTCTGGAGCGAGACGTTGATGTGCGCGCCCTGGCCGAAGCCGGCCGTGGGCTTGGCCATGAACGAGACGGTGTGGCCCAGCTCGTGGGCGACCTCGCGCATCACCTGCCGGGTGCGCGCCCAGCCGTCGCCGAGCCGGATCGGGTCGGTCGGCGCGAGGTTGAGCTCGGTCTGGCCGGGCGCCGCCTCGTCGGTCCACGCCTCCCAGACGATGCCGACCCGGTCCAGCCGCTCGACGACGGTCTCCATGTAGCCGACCCAGTCGCTCGACCGGGCGAGGTGGTACGTCGCGCCGGTGCTGCCGCCGAGCGGCGTGAGGTCGCGGTAGCCCCGCGCACGCGCCTCCTGGACCGACTCCTCGAAGAGGGTGGCCTCGATCTCGACGGCGGTGGTGGCGGCGTAGCCGTGGTCGGCGAGGCGGGTGACCAGCTTCCGCACGAGGTTGCGCGGACAGATCGGCACCGGCGTGCCGTCCTTGAGCCAGTAGTCGCCGATCACCGAGTCCAGACCGGGCTTCCACTCCACCAGAGTCGACATGTCCGGGACCATCTGGATGTCATAGATGTTGCCCCGCCAGTCAGGGAAGGCGTCCCCGAGGACGATCTCGTTGTTGAGGTCGATGGCGAACAGGATGTCGGCGAACGCGAAGCCGGCCTCCTTGCCCGCCTCGAACTTCGTGGACGACACGTTCTTGCCGAGGAGGCTGCCCTCATGGTTCGTGGCCTCGAGGCGTACGGCCTTGCGTGCGTGTGCGAGCTCAGACATCGAAGCGGACCCTCCAGGAGGCTGCCGTCATCACGGACAGCTGGGACAAGGTGCCCTGGACCCGCACGCCGGCAGCCAGGGAGGCGAGGAAGTCGTCGGCGCCGCTGAAGACACCGGCGAGGATGTCGGCGGAGCCTGCGACCAGATAGCTCGTCGCTCCTTCGCCGTAGCGACCGTGCTCGACGCCGTCGGGCCCGTCGGCGTCGACGACCAGGATGTCGGGGATGCCCGGGATGTCACGGGTGACCTCCCAGAACCGGGCGGCCGCGTCGCGCCAGTGAGGCAAGGGTGGGCGTAGCGCCCGCAGCACGCCGGCTGCCAGGCCTGCGTCGCCGACCGGCTCCTGGCTGGGCGCGAAGCGAGCGTTGAGGTCGACCGTGACGGTCGCGCCGGGATCGCGGAGCGCACCGGCGGAGACCTTCACGACCTCGTGCGCGAACTCGAGCGTGGCTGCCTGCGGGGTGTCGTGGGAGCGAACCACCACGGTGCCCTCGAGACCGGCCGTGGCATCCGGGACCCGGGCTGATGCGTCGCGCAACGTCCGCGCGAGAAGGCGGACGATCGGGATCGGGTCGTCCTCGACGGCGATGCTGGCCGCCCCGATCCGCGCCGGCGGCGCCTCCATCGTCGTGCTCTCGGTCATTCCTCGGCCCTCCGGGTGGGGTTCAGGTCGAACTTAGTCATTTGACTCGATCGTTTGACCAATGATGGTGCGACCCGGATCACGTCTTGTCAACCACCCGTCCAGATCCCCGAGGCCGTCGAGACATCTCGCAGACACCCCTTGACGTGCCGTGACACCTGTCACACACTTAGTCATCCGACCCAATCAAATGACTAACTCTTGTGGAGCCTCGTCGTCCGCCCGCCCGGCGTTCCGCCAGTCACCAGACCCACCCGAGAAGGAAGTGCAGCAATGAACCAGACCACCGCGACGGAGTACGCCGACGTCGTCGTCATCGGCGCCGGCCTCTCCGGTATCGGCGTGGCGAAGCACCTGATGGACGCGTTCCCCGACAAGGACTTCCTCCTGCTCGAGGCCCGCGCCTCGGTCGGCGGCACCTGGGACCTGTTCCGGTACCCGGGCATCCGCTCCGACGACTCGGTGCACACGTACGGCTACGACTTCAAGCCGTGGCTGCACAAGGAGGCGATCGCGGGCGGAGACCTGATCCGCGGCTACATCCGGGACACGGTCGACGAGTTCGGGATGGGCAAGGCCCTCCGCCTGGGCCACAAGGTCACTGCGGCCGACTGGTCCAGCGAGGACGCCGAATGGACCCTGCGTATCACCGTGACCGATGAAGCGGGCAACGAGTCCGAGAAGGTCGTCCGGGCCAAGTTCGTCTTCAGCGGCACCGGCTACTACAACTACGACGAGGGCTTCGAGCCGCGGTTCGAGGGCCGCGAGGACTTCCGCGGCGACATCCTCCACCCGCAGCACTGGCCCGCGGACTACGACTACAGCGGCAAGCGCGTGGTCATCATCGGCAGCGGCGCGACCGCCGTGACGATGCTGCCGGCGATGGTGACCGGCGAGGGCGCCGCCGCGCACGTCACGATGCTCCAGCGCACCCCGAGCTACGTCGCGTCGGTGCCGCAGGTGGACAAGATCGCCCAGTTCCTCCTGACGGTCTTCGGCAAGAAGCTCGGCTACCGCCTCACGCGGGTCAAGAACATCTGGCGCGACCACTTCCTCGTGACGGTGCTCGTGAAGTACCCGAGCTTCGGGCGCAAGCTCCTGCGCAGCATGACCGCCAAGGAGCTGCCGAAGGGATTCGACGTCGACACTCACTTCGCGCCGCCCTACAACCCGTGGGAGCAGCGCCTGTGCGCCTGTCCCGACGGCGACTTCTTCAAGGCGATCAGCGACGGCAGCGCCGACGTCGTGACCGACCAGATCGAGCGTTTCACCGAGAAGGGCATCCTCCTGCAGTCCGGCAAGACGCTCGAGGCCGACATCATCGTCACCGCCACCGGCCTCGTCATGCAGATGCTGGGCGGCATCCAACCGACGGTCGACGGCGCCCCGGTCAGCGTCGCCGACTCCGTGCTGTACCGCGGCTCGCTGATCTCCGGTGTGCCCAACTGGGCGATGATGCTCGGCTTCACCAAGGCGACCTGGACCCTCCGCATCCGCAACGTCGCCCGCCTCGCCATCGAGGTGATCCGCGAGATGGACCGCAAGGGCTACGACATCGCGCTCCCGGTCGCACCGGAGGGCATGCCCACGCAGGACCTGTTCGACCTCTCGGCCGGCTACATGCAGCGGGCCAAGGACGAGCTCCCGCGTCAGGGCACCGACCTGCCGTGGCAGATGCACACCACCTTCGTCAAGGACAACCGCCTCTTCAAGGGGAAGCTGCTCCACGACGACATCCGCTTCTCGAAGCGGACGGCCGCGACTCCCCGCCTGATGAGCGTGGAGGCGGCATCATGAGCGAGCAGCGCTTCACCTTCGGCCAGCAGCTCCAGCGCGCCCTTCTGGTCTTCCTCAGTCGATTGCCCGCGCGGCTGCAGCGCCTGATGGCCGAGCCACCGGTCAACAGCGCAGGCGACACCATGGCCCCCGACGTCGCCCTGCTGATGAAGCTCGGGGAGTCCGGGCCGGACTACAGCGACCTTCCTCCCGCCGAGGCACGGGCCACGACGGAGCGCGACCTGCTCCTCTTCGCCTCCCGTGTCGAGCCGTGCGCCATCGAGGAGGAGATCGAGGCCTCCGAGGAGGTCCAGCTCACCCGCTACAGCAACGGCACCCCGTCGCGCGGACTGATCCTGTTCTTCCACGGTGGAGGCTTCGTGATCGGCAGCCGCGCGAGCTACACCGCGCCGGCGCGCATGCTCGCGCACGGCACCGGGGCCGACGTCGTCTCGGTCGAGTACCGCCTGGCGCCGGACGCCCCGTTTCCGGCCGCCCAGGATGACGCGGTCGCCGCGTGGCGCTATGTCGTCGAGCATGCGGCCGACTGGGGTGTCGACCCGCACCGCATCGTCGTCGCCGGAGAGAGCGCCGGCGGCAACATCGCGGCCGTCCTGTGCCAGCAGCTGCGGGGCGAGGCCGTGCAGCCGGTCCTCCAGGTGCTGATCCAGCCGGTCACCGACCTCGTGGAGCACCGCCCCTCGCAGGACGAGTTCGCGAGCTCGCCCGCGCTGTCGGCCAAGCAGGTCGCCTGGTTCGTCCGAAACTACCTGCCGGAGGGGACCGACCCGGCGGACACGCGGGTCTCGCCGTTCCGGGCCACCAGCCTGGCCGGTCTTCCACCCGCGATCGTCAACCTGGCTGGGTTCGACCCGCTCCACGACGACGGGCTCGCGTACGCGACCGCGCTGCTCGAGGCCGGCGTCCCCGCTCAGGTGGATCGCGAGCCGGGGCTGGTCCACGGCTATCTGTCCTACACCGCGGTCAGCCCGAGCTGCCGGAAGGCGACCGAGCGCCTCGTCGCGTCGGTCTCATCGGCACTCGACCGCACCGCACACACCGCTACGAAGGCGAGATGAGCACCATGGTCACCTCCCGCAAGATCCGCGAAGAGGAACACGAGGTAGTCGTGATCGGCGCCGGCATGGCCGGCCTGATGGCTGCGACCGGCCTCGCCGACCGCGACGTCGTCGTCCTCGAGGCGTCCGAGCGTACGGGCGGGCGTGTCGACACCGTTCGCAGGGGCGACTACTGGATCAACGTCGGCACCCAGTTCACCGAGGGCACCGGTCCGCTGATCGAGGCTCTCCACCGCCACCGGGTCCCGCTCGGGACCCTGGAGGGCAAGTCGGTCGTGCTGCATCTGGGCGGCGCACAGGTCGACACCTCGAACCCGTTCGCCCTGATGTTCAAGTCGAAGATGACCTGGCGCGACCGGTTCGGCCTGGCCGTGGTCGGCACCCGCATCCTCTCGAACGTGCCGTTCCTCGAGATGAGCGAGAAGAACCGCTGGGCGAACCGGGTCCGCGCCAAGCTAGACCGCCGGCGCGCGGACTTCGTCCTGCGGGGCGTCTCGTCCGACCTCACCCGCGAGATGGTGCGGTCCTGGTCCGGGCAGTGGATGGGCTGCGAGCCCGAGGAGACCGCCGCGCGGCAGTTCGTCTTCTCGATGGGGATCTTGCTCACCGACCCCGAGAAGGTGCCGAACCTGACCCTGCCGGAGGGCGGCAACCAGACGCTGACCGACATCCTGACCGAGGATCTCGGCGACCGGATCCGGCTCGGCTCGCCGGTGAGCTCCGTGGAGTGGACCGCCGACAGCGTGGTCGTCGACTACCAGGACGCTGAGGGGCCCGCCCGACTGCGGGCGCGCCGGGCGATCGTGGCGGTGCCCGCGGATGTCGCGGTCAAGATCATGCCCGGGCTGCCGGCGGCGTACCGGACCGCCTTCGAGGCGATCCAGTACGGCCGCTACGTGGTGGTGGGCTTCTTCACCCACGAGGACGGCAGGCCCCAGCGGTGGGACGACTTTCTCGCGATCTCGACGCCGGGGCGCTCGTTCCAGGCGATCTTCAACCACGCCGCCGCCGTACGGCGCGGAGACGTCCGCAAACCCGGCGGCGCGCTGGCCTGCTTCGCCGGCGGAGCCGAGGCCGACAGGCTCTTCGAGCTCACCGACGAGGAGATCGTCGCGCGGTTCACCGCGGACCTTCTCGACGTCTACCCCGAGCTCGAGGGCAAGGTCGACGCCGGCATCCTCCGTCGGCACCCGCGGGTCGTGCCGTTCTGGGGACCCGGCGGGCGGGCTTCGCTCGAGACCCTCACGCAGAGCCTGGGGCCGGTCCACCTGGCCGGCGACTACGCGCTCGACATGCCGTCGCTGGCCGACGCCGCCGCGTCGGGCCAGCAGGCGGCGCACGAGGTGCTGGCGAGCCTCTAGACGACCTCCATCCATCTCCGACGAACGACACAGAAAGACGATGATGCCCACCACTCAGAACCCCATCCGCCAGGCGGACCGGCTCTACCACGACCTGCTCTCGCCCGCCGAGGCCCTCGAGGTCCGCGACCGCGTGCGGAAGATCGCCGCCGACGTGGTGGCACCCGCCGCACGTCAGATCGCCAACGGCGACGAGCGCGTCGACGGCTTCCCCCGCGAAGTCTTCGACGGCCTCGCTGCGGCAGACCTCTTCCGGGTGCCCTTCTCCGCCGAGGTCGGCGGCGAGGGGCTGGAGCACCCCGTCACCGCGACGGCGACGGCGATCGAGGAGCTGGCCTACCACTCCAGCAGCATCGCGGCCGTGTTCGACGTCCACTGCATCCTCGCCGGCAACGTGCTCACCCACGGCACCCCGGACCAGCAGCAGCGGTGGCTGCGGCCGGTGGCCGAGGGCAGCCTGGTCGGCGCCTTCGCGACCACCGAACCCGACGCCTCCTCCGACCTGAGCCCGCAGGCCGTGCAGACCGTCGCGGTCCGGCACGGCCACGCCTGGGTGCTCAACGGTCGCAAACGTTGGATCTCCAACTCCCCGGTCGCCGGGTTCATCGTCACCCTCGCACGCACCGAGGACCGACTGTCGATGTTCATCGTGGACACCTCGCTGCCCGGCGTACGGGTGGGTGAGCCGGACCGGAAGATGGGCAACCGTGGCCAGCTCACCGCCGACGTCTGGTTCGAGGATGTCGAGCTGACCGACGCCGACCTGCTCGGCGGCGCGCCCGGACAGGGACTTCGCCACGCACTCGCCACCCTCACCCTCGGCCGCATCGGCATCGCCGCCGCCGGCGTGGGGATGGCCCAGGCGGCCTTCGACCACGCCGTGGGCCACCTCGAGTCCCGGGAGGCGTTCGGTCGCAAGCTGGGCGCCAACCAGCACTGGCAGTTCCTGATGGCCGAGCGCGCCACCGAGATCGAGAACGCCCGCACCCTCTATCTCAAGGCGGCGCTGCGCCGGGACGCCGGCGAGATCTTCCCCGAGCCGGAGGCCTCGATGGCCAAGTTCTACGGCAGCAGACTCGCCGTCGACATGGCCCGCGACGCCATCCAGGTCTTCGGCGGTCTGGGCTTCGCCCGCGAGCTCAGCGCCGACGGCACCCCAGGACCGGTCGAGGCGATCTACCGCGACAGCAAGATCGGCGAGATCTACGAAGGCACCAACGAGATCCTCAAGTGGGTCGTCGCCCGCAGCATCTTCGGCAAGGAGATCACCGGATGAGCCTCGCAGGACGCACCATCCTCATGTCGGGAGGAAGCCGCGGTATCGGTCTGGCGATCGCCGTCGCGGCCGCGCGCCGCGGCGCCAACGTGGCCTTGCTGGCCAAGACCGACACCCCCGACCCCCGCCTGTCAGGCACCATCCACACCGCCGCCGCGGAGATCGAGGCCGCCGGCGGCGGCGCGCTCGCCGTCGTGGGCGACGTACGCGACGAAGGCTCCGTGGAGGGCGCCGTCCGGAAGGCCGTGGAGAGATTCGGCGGCATCGACGTCGTGGTCAACAACGCCTCCGCGCTGGCTGTGGACGGCACCGACACGCTGTCGATGAAGCGGTTCGACCTGATGACCGACATCCAGCTGCGCGGCACCTATCTGCTCACCAGCAAGGCCCTGCCGTACCTGCGCAAGGGCACCCACCCGCACATCCTCTCGCTCAGCCCGCCGCTCAACCTCTCCCCCGCCTGGCTCGGCGCCCACCCGGCGTACACGATGGCCAAGTACGGCATGACGCTGCTGACCCTCGGCTGGGCGGCCGAGTACGCGGATCACGGCGTGGCCGCCAACTGTCTGTGGCCGGAGACCTACATCGCCACCGATGCCGTACGGAACATCCTCGGCGGCGACGCCGCCCTGGAGCGGTCCCGCTCCCCTCAGATCGTCGCGGACGCAGCCGTGGCGATCCTCGAACGGCCCGTCGGCGAGTGCTCGGGCAACACGTTCCTCGACGTCGAGGTGCTCCGCGACGCCGGGGTCACCGATCTCTCCCCGTACGGCGGGACCGGAGACCTGGAGTACGACATCTTCATCGACGCACCCGCATCGTCCCGACCCACCGAGGAAGCACCATGCTGAACCTGTCGATCCTGCTCGAGGAATCCGCCCGCACGTATCCCGACCGCGACGCCCTGGTCCTCGGCTCCACGCGCCTGACCTACAGCCAGGTGGACGCCGCGGCGAACCAGGTCGCGAACCTGCTCGTCTCGCGGGGGATCGAGCCCGGCGACAAGGTCGCCCTGATGTGCCCCAACCTGCCGTACTTCTCGGTCGCCTACTACGGCATCCTCAAGGCGGGCGCCGTCGTGGTTCCGTTGAACGTGCTGCTCAAGGCGCGTGAGATCGCCTACCACCTCGACGACTCGGATGCGAAGGCGCTGTTCGCCTTCGAGGGCACACCAGAGCTGCCCATCGGCAGCGAGGCCAAGGCCGGCTTCGACGAGGTCGACGGATGTCGGGATCTCCTCGTCATCACCGGCGACCCCGCCGCGTCCTCGCCGATCGCGGACACCGAGACCTTCGCCCAGGCCGTGGCCAGCCAGCCGACCTCGTTCGAGACCATGGCCACGGACGAGGACGACACCGCGGTGATCCTCTACACCTCCGGCACGACCGGGCAGCCGAAGGGCGCCGAGCTGCGCCACCGCAACATGCGTGACAACGCGCTGGCGAGCAAGGACCTGTTCGGCTGCGACGTGACCCGGCCAGACACCTACCTGTGCGTGCTGCCGCTGTTCCACTCCTTCGGCCAGACGGTCATCCAGAACGGTGGCTTCGCCTTCGGCGGAACCGTCGTGATGCTGCCGCGGTTCGAGCCGGGCGCTGTGATCGAGACGATGCTGAGGGAGTCGGTGACCGTCTTCGCAGGAGTGCCGACGATGTACTGGGGACTGCTCGGTGCGCTCGAGGACGGCACCGAGGTCGATGCCCTGGCACAGAACCTTCGGATGGCGATCTCCGGGGGAGCCGCGCTTCCGGTCGAGATCCACCGCGAGGTCGAGGATCGGCTCGGCGTCTCGGTCGCCGAGGGATACGGCCTCTCCGAGACGTCGCCGGTCGCATCGTTCGCTCCGTATGGCGAACCGCCGCGCCCCGGCTCCATCGGCAAGCCGATCCCCGGCGTCTCGATGAAGCTGATCGACCCGGCCTCCTGGGCGGAGATCGAATGGTCTCCGGACGCGATCGGCGAGATCGCGATCAAGGGCCACAATGTGATGAAGGGCTACCACCGACGCGAGAAGGCGACCGCCGAGGTGATCGACGAGGACGGCTGGTTCCGCACCGGCGACCTCGCCCGACGCGACGCAGACGGCTACTACTACATCGTCGACCGGTCCAAGGACCTCATCATCAGGGGCGGCTTCAACGTCTACCCCCGCGAGGTCGAAGAGGTCCTGGTAACGCACCCGGACGTGAGCCTCGCCGCCGTCATCGGCGTACCGCACGAGAGTCACGGCGAGGAGGTCAAGGCGTTCGTGATCCTCAAGCCGGGCGCCACCCTCACCGAAGCGGACCTCGTCTCCTGGGCCAAGGCCGAGATGGCCTCGTACAAGTACCCGCGCCTCGTCGAGTTCGTCGACACCCTGCCGATGACCGCCACCGGGAAGATCCTCAAGCGCGAGCTGGCGCGGACGAGCCCCGCGTCGGGACCTACTGGCTCGCCGCGAGGTAGTCGCGAAGCCCGAGAGGCTCCCGCCCGGTGAGAGTCGCCACCGCGCTGCTCACGCCGTCGAGCTCCCCCGCTGCGATCGCGGTGTAGGTCGAGACCCAGGCGTCGTACTGCCAGTCGGGTGCCTCCCATCGGCGACGCGATGCATAGGCCTCCTCGATCGTCTCGTCGTGATAGCGCACCTCGCTCCCACGATGCTCGGAGAGGATGTCGGCGACCTCGCCCATGGTGAGCGCCTCGGGTCCGGTGAGGTCGTAGGTGAGCCCGCGGTGACGGTGCGGCGCGGTGAGCGTCGCCACCGCGGAGCGCGCCACGTCGGCCCGGGCGACCGGCGCGAAGCGGCCGTTGCCGGCCGGACCCCGGATGACGCCGTCCTCGCCGACCAGGGAAGGAAGGAAGTCGAGGTAGAAGTTGTCGCGCAGCAGGGTGTAGCCCATCCCGCTCGCCTTGATCCGTTCCTCGGTCGCGAAGTGGTCGCGCGCGAGCGTGAAGACGGCATCCGACGCTGCGCCGAAGAACGACGTGTAGACGATGTGCTCGACCCCGGCAGCAGCGGCGGCGTCCACGAAGGTGAGGTGCTGCTCCAGCCGGTCCGCCGACTCGGAGGCCGAGACCATGAGCACGGTCTGAACACCGTCGAGGGCCACCACCGCAGCCTCTCTGTCGCCGTAGGTCACGGCGAACGCATCGGCTCCGGGGACCTCGGGAGCCCTGGTGGTGTCACGAACAAGAAGACGAAGCGCGGCACGGGAGCCGCCGAGCGCCCGGGCGACGGCGCCTCCGACGAAGCCGGTGGCGCCGGTGACGGCGATGGTGGTCGTCATTTCATGTCGTCCCTGAGCGCGGCGAGGGCCTCGTCGGCGTGGATCTCGGCCTTGAGCATCCCCTCGACGACGGCCTTGATCCGGCCGTCGGCACCGATGGCGAAGGTCGTACGCTGCAGCGGTCCGAGCCTGCCGAGGAGGCTGGGCTTGACGCCGTAGAGGTCGGCAACCGATCCGGCGGGGTCGGCGAGCACGGGGTAGTCGAGGTCGTGGTTCGCGGCGAAGCCCGCCTGCTTCTCGACGCTGTCCTTGCTGATCCCGAGCCGCTGGGCACCGATGGCCTCGAATTCGGCGGCGAGGTCGCGGAAGTGGCACGCCTCCTTGGTGCACACCGGCGTCTCGGCGGCCGGGTAGAAGAACAGCACCACCGGACCTTTCTCGAGGAGCGGGGCGAGGGAGACGGACGTACCGTCCTGGGCGGGGAGCGTGAAGTCGGGCGCGACGGCACCGGTCTTGAGCGGCATGGCGTCAACCGTAGCGGAGCGAGTTCCGGCATTCCCGGGCACAGACGGGCCGGGAACGGCACTATGGCGGGCATGCCAGCCAGCCCATCCCTCCCGCTCGGGGTGCGCATCGGCTACGGCTCCGGATCCGTCGCCACCGGGACGTTCGGCACGATCCCGGGCCTGATGCTGCTCCCCTACCTGACCGACAGCCTCGGGATCGCCGCGCTCGCGGCCGGGTTCATCGTGTTCGCCCCGAAGGCGTGGGACGTCGTGCTCAACCCGATCGCCGGCCGGATCAGCGACCGGACCGTGGACCCGCGCGGCCCGAGACGGCCCTGGCTGCGGCGGGCCGGGCTCGCGCTGGCAGTGACGTTCGCGCTGTTGTTCGCCGCACCGTCGATGGCGACCGGGCTCGAGGCGCTCTGGGTGCTGGCGATGTTCCTGGCCTGCGCGACGGCCTACGCGTTCTTCCAGGTCCCCTACGTCGCGATGCCGGCCGAGCTGACCGAGTCCTACGACGAGCGCACCCGGCTGATGACCTGGCGGGTCGCGATCCTGGCGCTGACCATCCTGCTCGCCGGTGCCACCGCCCCGATGATCCGCGACGCCGTCGGCGGCCGCGACGGCTACCGCGTGATGGGCGTGGTGATGGCGGCGCTCATCCTGGTCGGGGTGCTCACCACGTACGCCGGCACCCGCCGGGCGCCGGTCCACACCGTCCAGCCCGGCCCGGGCGGATTGCGCGACCAGCTCCGGATCGTCGCGGCGGCGCCCGACTTCCGCCGACTGCTCGTCACGTTCGTGATCCAGGCCGTCGCCTTCGGCGCGATGCTGGCCGGGGTCGACTACCTCGCCACCGACGTGCTCGGCCGCACGGGCGCCGCCACCGTGCTGTTCGTCTGCTTCGTCGGCCCTGCGCTCCTGCTGACGCCCGCATGGGCAGCGCTGGGCGGCAGGATCGGCAAGAAGGCCGGATACGTCGCCGCTTCCCTCGTCCTCGCCGTCGGCGCGCTCCTCGCAGCGACCGCCCAGACCGCGCCGCTCGTGCTGGTCTATGCGGCGGTGGTGCTGGTCGGGGTCGGGTACGCCGGGTGCCAGGTGTTCCCGATGGCGATGCTCCCCGACGCGGCCGCCGTCGACGCCCGACGCAGCGGCTCGAGCCGGATCGGCGTCTACACCGGCGTCTGGACCGCCGGCGAGACCCTCGGGCTGGCGCTCGGCCCCGGTGTCTTCGCCGTCGTCCTCGCGCTGGGCGGCTACCGATCCTCGACCGGGACCGGGGTCGCCCAGCCCGACTCGGCCCTGACCGCCATCACGCTCGGCTTCTCCGTGCTGCCGGCGTTCCTGGTGCTCCTCAGCCTGCTGTGGCTGCGGCGCTACTCACTCACCGCCGACGACGTGGAAGGAACCGTGACCGTATGACAGACGCGCTCACCCAGCTCCGCGAGATGCAGTCCGCCGACCTGCCCGTGCACGGTGGCCGCACCCTCGCCTACGTCTACGACTCCGGCCTGCCCGACATCGACCGGATCGGCCGCGAGGCGGTGGCGGCCTACGCCGGCTCCAACGGCCTGGACCCGACCGCGTTCCCCAGCCTGCTGCGGATGGAGACCGAGGTGGTCGGCATGGCCGCCGACCTTCTCGACGCACCCGAGACCGTGGTCGGTACGGTCACCTCCGGTGGCACCGAGTCGGTCCTGCTCGCGGTGCAGACCGCACGCGACTCACGGCCCGGGATCGAGCGGCCCCGGATGGTGCTGCCGGCGACCGCGCACGCCGCCTTCCACAAGGCGGCGCACTACTTCGGGGTCGAGCCGGTGCTGGTGCCGGTCGGGCCCGACTGCCGGGCGGACCCGGCGGCGATGGCGGCGGCGATGGACGACCGCACCGTGCTGGTGGTCGCCTCGGCGCCGTCCTACGCGCACGGCGTCGTCGACCCGGTCGCCGCGATCGCGGCAGCCGCGGCCGAGCGCGGGATCCGCTGCCACGTCGACGCGTGCATCGGTGGATGGGTGCTGCCCTATGCGGCGCGGCTGGGCCGGGACGTACCGGCCTGGACGTTCGCCGTCGAGGGCGTCACCTCGATCTCCGTCGACCTGCACAAGTACGCCTACGCCCCCAAGGGCACCTCGATCCTCCTGCACCGCGCCCCGGAGCTGCGCCGGCCGCAGTTCTTCGCCTCGGCCGCCTGGCCGGGCTACACCATGCTCAACTCCACGATGCAGTCGACGAAGTCGGGCGGGCCGCTGGCCGGCGCCTGGGCGGTGATGCGCTCGCTCGGCGACGCCGGCTACGAGCGGCTCGCCCGCGATGTCTTCGAGGCCGTCGACCTCATCCGGGCGGGCATCGGCGAGATCCCCGAGCTCGACGTCGTCAGTAGCCCGGACTCCACGCTGATCGCGCTGACCACCGACGGCAGCTGCGACCCGTTCACGGTCTGCGACGAGATGGCCGCCCGTGGCTGGTACGTCCAGCCGCAGATGTCCTACGCCGGCTCCCCCGCCACGATCCACCTGTCGGTGAGCGCCGCGACCCTTCCTCACGTCGAGGAGCTGCTCGGAGCTCTGGGCGAGGCGATCGAGGCGGCCGTCGCCACCGGCCCGGTCGCCGTCGACCCCGGCGTTGCGGCCTTCATCGCGGAGCTCGATCCGCTGGACCTCTCGGACGACGACTTCGACGGACTGCTTCTCGCCGCCGGGCTCATCGGTGCCGACGAGCCCGACAGCGGACACAGCGACCTCGCGCTCCCGCAGCGGATGGCCGAGGTCAATGCGATGCTCGACGTGGCCACCCCTGCGATGCGCGAGGCCCTGCTCGTCGCTTTCCTGGACCGGCTGACCCGGCCTAGGCGGACTTGAGCCGACGCTTCCTCCTGGCCAGCATCAGGATCGCGCCGACCACGATCGCGGCGACGATGCCACCTCGGATCTGCACGTCCCGGGACCGGGCCGCCATCTGCGTACGCTCCTTGACCTCGTGGGCCTTCTCCTTCCCACGCGTCTTGACGTCCAGCCGAGCGGCGAGCTCGTCCAGGGTGTCGGCCATCTCGTGACGGGTCGTGTCGAGGTCGGCCTCCACGTCGGCGATGCTGTGGTCGCCCGCGTCGACGGGTCGGGTGGGGTTGTGCGTCATGGCGTCCTCCTCGCGATGCGGTCCTCGGCGCGACGGTGGTGCTTGACGGCTTCCATGTCACGCTTGAGGTTCTCGGTGGCGCGCTCGGGCTTCATCGGGACTCCCTCGGAGACCTGCTTCTTCCCGAACAGGGCGATGCCGCCGGCGATCGCCAGCAGGACGACTCCGACCAGCAGCGCGGCCAGCCAGGCGTCCATGACGAGCGCCAGGGCGAGAATCGCTGTGGCGATCAGGGCCCCGACACCGTAGAGCGCCACCAGGCCGGCGGCGCCGAGCGCCCCGGCCCCCTTGCCGGTGTGCTTGGCCTTCTCGGTCAGCTCGAGTCGGGCGAGCTCGAGCTCGCCTCGCACGAGGCTGGACATCTCGTCCGAGAGACGCGAGACCAGCTCACCCATCGATGCGTCGGTCTGGTGGTGAAGCGTCACGACTCCCACCCCCGCGGCATGTCGGTCACCGGGTCCGTGGTGGTCGGTCGCGGACCGCTCGGCGTCGTCTGCGGATACGACCTCGGCGAGGCCGGCGCAGCCGGCTCCGTCGGCGAAGTGGACCCCTTGGTGTCGCCGGGCATCTTGTCCTGGACGGTGTGCTTCGCGCTCGCCGCCTTCTCCTTGGCCACGAATCCCGCACGGTGTGCCTTGTCCTGCACCCGCGGGTCGTGCCACAGCTTCTGTGCCTTGGCAGCGATGGCGTCGTAGCGCTCGCGTCCAGCGCGGGCGCCGAGAACGTAGCCGATGCCAAAGGCAGTCATCAACGCTGGTTTCTTGAACATGTGCTCCTCCTCATCGCGTACAACTGGCCGGTACCCAGGCCTCGCGAAGTTAGACAGGGGTCACGCACACGGTGCCGATACCCGCGGCTCACCAGCGCCGCCGTAGCTGCCGCTGACGTGCACCAACGCGCCGCGGGCGTCCAGCGCCGCTGGCCCGAGAAGCGACTGGACGAGCTCGAGCATCGGCAGGTTGTCGGCCTGCACGTCGCCGGTGAGGACGTGGATGCCACGGCGGCTCGCCAGCGACGCTAGCTCACGCAGCATCCGCACCCCCAGGCCGCGGCCCTGCCAGGCGTCCTCCACGAGCACCGCCACCTCGGCGGCCGCCGGATCGTCGGCGCAACGGTGGTAGCGGGCCACGGCGATCACCTCGCCACCGGCGACCGCGACCAAGGCGTCGTGGTCGACGTGGTCGACATCGACGAGGTAGCGGCGGAGCTTGAGCGAGAGCCGCTTGATCGGGGCATGGAATCGCCGGTAGATGGTCTCCTCCGACAGGCGTCGCCACATGCGCTCGAAGGCGGCCAGGTCCTCGGACCGCACCGGTCGGGTGGCGACCGCCGGCATCGCGACAAGGCGTTCTGAGTTCATATTTCGAACTCTCCTCTCGGCATGCTGAGTTCGTCAAACGAATTCAGCGTCGTACGCTGGTCCCGTGATCACCGACGAGATCGACCGCACCCGATGCTCGGTCGCCGGCACCCTTGCGGTGGTCGGCGAGAAGTGGAGCCTGCTCGTGCTCCGCGAGGCCTTCCTGGGCGTACGCCGCTTCGCCGACCTCCAGCAGAACCTCGATGTCTCGCGCGCGGTGCTCACCGAGCGGCTGAACACCTTGGTCGACCAGGGCGTCCTCGCCAGGGCCCCCTACCACGCCGAGGGGCAGCGACAACGGCACGAGTACCGGCTGACCCAGAAGGGCCTCGACCTCTATCCGGCACTGGTCGCCCTGATGGAGTGGGGCGACCGCTACGTCGCCGACGCCCGGGGATCCGCACTCACGCTCGAGCACCGCGACTGCGGCGGCGAGGTGCACCTGAGCCTGACCTGCGAGGACGGCCACCGGCTCGGCGGCCCGCGGGAGGTCCGACCCGTCGCCCTTCCGGCCGCTTCCCGTTAGAGCGTGTCGCCCCGCTCGACGGGGTCGGCTGCCAGCAGGACGAGCGCGAGGTCGGCCAGCTGAGCCTCGAGGGCCTCGCGACTGGAGCGCGGCTGGTGCAGCGCCCAGTCGTAGACGATGGCGGTCACCGCGCCCACCAGAGCCAGCGCCGCGAAGCGCCAGTCGCGGTCGAGGATCTCGCCGCGGGCCACGGAGGCGGAGCACTCCGTGCGTACGACCTCGACGAGGGTCTCGCGATAGTCGAGCCGGAGCTTCTCGATCCGCGGGCTCGCGCCCATGATCTCGACGAAGGCGATCCGGGCGACGCGGGTGTCCTCGAGCATCGGGTCGAGATAGGCCAGCACCGCCGCCTGCACCCGGCGCGAGATCGGCTCGCCGGCGGTCGCCTTCAACGACTCCCCCACCCGCTCGTAGGAATCGGCGGTGATCCGGTCGTAGAGGTCGACGAAGAGATCCTCCTTGCCGGGATAGATCTCGTAGAAGTGCCGCGTGGACACCTTCGCGGCAGCACACACGCCCGGAATCGTGGTCGCCGCATATCCCTTGGTGCCGATGATCTCCGTGGCGGCACCCAGAAGCCGCTGACGCCGCTGGGCGTCGCGCTCCTCGTGGGTCAGCCCACCGTAGGAGCGGCCCTCCTGCGCCATCAGCCGGGCGACCCGACCGAGCAGGTGAACGTCGTGGCGTTTGCCGGGTCGAGCGCGTTCTCCACCATGTGCCACACGTTGGTGTCGTAGGCCTCGCCGATGTGACCGACCGGGTCGTAGGGACACACGTCCTGCACGTAGGTGTTGGTGACACCCGGCTCTCGCACGAACGAGGTCTCGGTGGGCGTGACCAGCTCGTCGTACCGCGACTGGATGATCGTGTACGTCACGCCCGGCTGCGCGATCGGCCCGTTCGTCAGGGTGCGCACCGCGCTGCCGTCGGTGACCAGCTGGGTGCAGGCCACGCAGCCGAAGGCGGTCAGGACCTGGCCGGCGAGCTCGGCGGCGCCCAGCGTCATGCCGAGCTGGTGGAGACCGGCGAAGGTCGTGCCGTGCACCGACATATTTGACGATGATCATTTTCAGATTGTCTCGGCGGGAGCCGGAGCCGCAGGCCTCTCGTCCCCGAGCCGGGCGGTCCACTCCCGCATCACCGCGGGGTCGGTGGGACGGGTGAGCAGGCTGACCACGACGTACGCCACCGCGCTGACGACGAGGCCCGCGTAGACGGGCTCGTTGGCGAGCACGTCGCCGACGACCGCCATGGTGCCCAGCGTGGCGACGGTCCCGGCGGCCATCGCGACCACCGCTCCCGCACCGGTCGCACGGCGCCACAGGAACCCGCCCAGGATCGGGACGAGCAGACCGCCGACGAGGATGTCGTAGGCAATCGTCAGTGCGGAGACGACGTCGCTGAGCAAGGAGGCGATGACCACGACGGCGATACCGATCGCGACGACGTAGATCCGGTTGGCGAGCACGTCGTGCTCGGGGTTCTCCGCCTCGTCCTGGACCCGCGCCGGCGTACGCCCGACCAACCGTGCCAGCAGCGGCTGCACGTCCGTGCGGGCCACGGTGGCCGTCGCGATCAGGGCCCCCGAGGCGGTCGACATCATCGCGGCCACCGCGGCGGCCAGCACCAGGCCGCTGATACCCGCTGGAAGGATCGACTCGGCGATCGTGGCGTAGACGTCGTTGCGGTCCTCGACGGTGACGAAGGTCGAGGCCGCGGCCCCGATCAACGCGCCGGCCACGCCGTAGACCAGGCAGTAGACACCAGAGGCGGTGCCACCCCAACGAGCCACCTGTGGGGAGCGGGCGGTGAAGACGCGCTGCCAGATGTCCTGCCCGATCAGCATGCCGAAGGTGTAGACGACGATGTAGGTGATGACGGTGCCGGTGCCGATCGCGCCGAGGTCGAAGACCGAGTCCGCGGCGCGCGCCTTGATCCCGTCCAGGCCGCCGGCGTGGTTCCAGGTGAACGGCAGGAGCAGGAGGAAGATGCCGATGGTCTGCAGCGTGAACTGCACCATGTCGGTCAGGGTGATCGACCACATCCCGCCGATGGTCGAGTAGATCACCACGATCACGCCGCCGATCAGCACCGAGACGACGCGGTCGGTGCCGAAGAGCACGTTGAACACCGTCGCGTACGCCATCGTGGAGGTGACCGCGAGCATCAGGGTGTAGGCCACCATGACCAGGCCCGAGGCGGCGGTGGCTCCGACGCCGTAGCGCAGCTCGAGCATCTGGGCCACGGTGAAGATCCGCAGCCGCTGGATCCGCCCGGCGAAGAAGAGACTCAGCGCGAGCACGCCGAGGGCGATCGCGGCCACCAGCCAGGCCCCGGAGATGCCGTACTCGTAGCCGAGCGCGACGCCGCCGACGGTCGAGGCACCACCGAGGACGAGCGCCGACATGGTGCCGGTGTAGAGCACCGGACCGAGCCGGCGTCCGGCGACGAGGAAGTCGGAGCTGTCGCTGGTGCGGGTCTTTCCCCACCAGCCGAAGGCGACCATGGCGGCGAGGTAGATGACGATGATGATGAGATCCATGGGGGGCTCCCGGTCGGTTTGGCAGGGTCAGGTGGAGGCGAACATGCGGAGGGTCGTCGGGAGGACCACCACCGCGGGGCCGCTGGTGGCGAAGGTGCCGGCGACGATGTCGCCGACGTTCTCGGGGGTCGCGGCATGCACGGGGATGCCGAATGCCTCGGCGAGGCGGACGAAGTCGGGACGGGCGAGCTCGGTGGCGGTGGCTTCGCCGAACGCGCCGGTCATGTATTCGCGCAGGATCCCGTAGCCGCCGTCGTCGATCACCAGCCAGGTGACGTCGGCGTCGTGCTGGCGGGCGGTGGCGAGCTCGGCGATGGAGTACATCGCGCCGCCGTCCCCCGAGACCGCGAACGTACGCCGACCGGTCCCGACCGCAGCTCCGATCGCAGCGGGGAAGCCGAGCCCGAGGCCACCGGAGGCCTGCGCCGTGTGGAAGCCGCCGGAGCGTGGGTCCCAGGCCGACCACGCCCAGTACGCCGCGATCGTCATGTCCCAGAACGTGTCCGCGTCGTCGGGCACCGCCGCGCGCAGGTCGGCGAGCAGTCGCTGCTCCTGGGCGAGGTCCTGGGCGTCGAGCCGCTTCTCGACTCGGGTGCGCAGGTCGCGGGCGACGGCGGCGCCGGACCGCGTGCTCGCGGAGCGTGAGCCGGCTTCGCCGAGCGCGGCAGCGAGGTCGGCCAGCGCCGCGCCGGCGTCGGCGTGGACGCCGAGGACGTCGTGGTTGGAGCCGAGCACCCGGGCCTCGGCGTCGACCTGGACGATCCGGCCCCGCGGGGCGAACGTGCCGTAGTTGCTGGTCACCTCGCCGAACGAGGTGCCGATCGCGAGCAGGACGTCGGCGTCCTCGAGCAGGTCGGTGGTGTGCCGGTCCTCGATCCACGCCCCGGCGCTCAACGGGTGCGCGAGCGGGATCGCTCCGTTGCCGCCCGAGGTCGAGACCACCGGCGCGTCGAGGAGCTCGGCGAGGGCGACCAGGGCTTCCGCGGCACCGGCGGAGCGGCGTACGCCTCCTCCGGCGAGGACCACCGGGCGCTCGGCCGCGGCGAGCAGCCGGGCTGCCTCCGCGGTGACCTCCGGCCGGGGCCGTCGCGGCGCGCGCACGGTCGCTTCGAGGCTCGTCACCGGTGGCACGGCGACCTCCTCGAGGAGCACGTCCTGCGGGATCTCGATCCAGACCGGACCGGCCGGCGCCTCCTGGGCGGTGGCCCACGCGTCGGCGAGGACTCCCGGGATCGCGGCCGCGTCCCGGACCACGGCGGTCGACTTCGTGACGTTGCGGGCGCTGGCCTGCTGGTCGTCGAGCTGGTGCAGGTAGCCCTTGCGCGCCCCGCCGAGCCCGTCGCGCGGGATCTGGCTGGTGATCATCAGGACCGGCACGCAGGCGGCGTACGCCTCCTGGAGCGCCCCCAGCGCGGTGAGCGCTCCCGGCCCGGTGGAGCAGAAGACCACCCCGACCTGACCGGTCGTCCGGGCGTACCCGTCGGCGGCGAAGACCGAGTTGTTCTCCACCCGGGAGGAGACGAAGGTCAGGTCGCTGCGGCGGATGGCGTCGAAGAGACCGAGGGCGTGCTGCCCCGGGATCCCGAACACGTGGGTCGCGCCGAGCGCCATCAGGCTCTCGACGGTGACGTCGCCGCCGTTGCGTCCGCTCATGCCTGCTCCGCGTGCCGCATCGCGAGCAGCGAGACCAGGTCGTAGGCCACGTGCGAAGCGGCGACTCCGGTCAGCTGGGCATGGTCGTACGCAGGAGCGACCTCGACCACGTCGGCGCCGATCAGGTTCAGGCCGGCGAAGCCGCGCAGGATCTCCAGCAGCTCCCGCGAGGTGAGCCCACCGGCCTCAGGGGTGCCGGTGCCGGGTGCGTGGGCCGGGTCGAGGACGTCGATGTCGACCGAGACGTAGACGGGACGGTTGCCGACCCGCTGCCGGAGCTTGTCGACGACCTCGTCGACGCCTTGGCGGAAGACGTCGGAGGAGGTGACGATGCCGAAGCCGAAGCGGCGGTCGTCCTCGAGGTCCTTCTTGCCGTAGAGCGGGCCGCGGGTGCCGACGTGGCTCAGCGCCTCGGTGTCGAGGATGCCCTCCTCGACCGCCCGCCGGAACGGGGTGCCGTGGGTGTACTCGGCACCGAAGTAGGTGTCCCAGGTGTCCAGGTGGGCGTCGAAGTGGATCAGCGCGACCGGGCCGTGCTGCTCGGCAGCGGCCCGCAGCAGCGGCAGCGCGATGGTGTGGTCACCGCCGATCGTCACCAGCCGGGCGCCGTCGGCGGTCAGGTCGAGCGCCGAGGCGTGCACGGTGTCGATCGCCTCGTCGATGTGGAACGGGTTGGCCGCGATGTCGCCCGCGTCGACCACCTGGGCCGAGGCGAACGGCGAGACGTCCAGCGCCGGGTTGTAGGGACGCAGCAGGCGCGAGGACTCCCGCACGTGCGCCGGACCGAAGCGGGCACCCGGGCGGTAGGAGACGCCGGTGTCGAACGGAACCCCGACGACCGCGATGTCGGCGTGCTCCACCTGGTCGAGGCGGGGCAGGCGCGCGAACGTCGCGAAGCCGGCGTAGCGAGGGTTCTTGGAGGCGTCGATGGGCCCGATGGGCATGGGGTGGTTCTCCTTGGTGGCGCGGATGGTGCGGATGGTGCGAGGGATCGGGGTCAGCCGACGACGGTGGCCGCGGCAGCGGGTCCGTCGTCGACCGAGGTCACCGGGTTGTTCGCCGGCGGGCCGGTGGGCACGAGCCGGGCCCCCTCGGGGCCGTAGGCGTCTCGCGGCTCGGGGAAGGCGAAGAGCAGGCCGAGGTAGAGCAGCGCGCCGAGCCCCATCCCGAGTGGGATGGAGATGTCGACGCCGCCGGGGACGAGCGGGGCGAGCGGGCCGACGAACTGGCCCGGGAGGTTCACAAAGGTCAGTGCGACGGCGGCCGCGATCAGCCAGGCGGCCAGGCCGCGCCAGTTCCAGCCGTGGGCGAACCAGTAGCGACCCCCACGCTGGCGGCGGTTGAAGACCTGCAGCGAGTCGGAGTCGTACCAGCCGCGCCGGACGGACCAGCCGATCATCATGACCATCATCCAGGGCACGGTGCAGCTGATGATGAGGACGGCGAAGGCGGAGATGCTGGAGACGACGTCGAAGACGAACCGGCCGATGAAGATGACCCCGATCGCGAAGACGCCGATCAGCACCGTGGACTGCACCCGGTTGAAGCGCGGGAAGACGCTGGAGAAGTCGAGCCCGGTCCCGTAGAGCGCGGTGGTGCCGGTCGACATGCCCCCGATGAGCGCGATCAGGGCGACCGGGGCGAAGTACCAGCCCGGCGCGATCGCGAGCAGCCCCGAGGCGTACGCGCCGGTCTCGAAGATCTCCGGCTCGCGGGTCGCGATGATCGTCATCGTGACCAGGCCGAAGCAGAACGGTACGAGAGTGGCGACCTGCGCCAGGAACGCGGCGGCCATGGAGGACCGCCCCGGGGTGTCCCGCGGGATGTAGCGGGCCCAGTCGCCCAAGAACGCGCCGAAGCTGACCGGGTTGGACATCACGATCAGCGCCGACCCGACGAAGGCGGCCCAGAAGCCGGGCTGACCGAACGCCTCCGAGCCGGAGCCGAACGCACCGGCATAGCCGGGGTCGAAGTCGCCGGCGAAGGCGAGGATGCCGAGCAGGAAGAGCAGCGTCGCGGCGACGACGGCGATCTTGTTGACCAGCAGCATGAACCGGAAGCCGTAGATGCACACGATCAGCACGAGCACGGCGAAGAGGCCGTAGGCCAGTGCGAGGGTCAGGTCGTTCTCCGGCAGCCCGACGGCACGGTGGGCGCCGCCGACGAGTACGTCGCCGGAGCTCCACACCGAGATCGAGAAGAACGCGAGGGCGGTGAGCAGAGACAGGAACGAGCCGACGATCCGGCCGTGCACGCCGAGGTGAGCCGAGGAGCTGACCGAGTTGCTGGTGCCGTTGCGCGGGCCGAACAGGGCCATCGGGGCGAGGACCAGGGCGCCGAGCAGCAGCCCGAGGAGCGTGGCCAGCAGCCCGTGGGCGAAGGAGAGGCCGAAGAGGATCGGGAAGCTGCCGAGCACGACCGTGGCGATGGTGTTGGCGCCACCGAAGGTGAGCCGGAACAGGTCGAGCGGGCGGGCGCTGCGCTCGGGGTCGGGGATCGGCTCGACGCCGTGCTGCTCGACCTCGGTGACCTTCGGCGGCTGTGGCTGCGTACTCATCACAGGCCCTCGCTCGGCTGGGCGGACAGGTGCTCGTGCACGGCGAGGAGGTCGCCGTCGACGAGGCGGAAGACGATCGTCTCCCGCTCACGGGTGGTCGTCGTGCGTCCGTTCGTCGAGGTCGTGGTGTCGACGTCGTGGGTGAGGATCGCGGTGTCGCCGTGGACCCGGACGACACGACCGGTGCTCCGGCAGGACTCGACGTGCCAGCCCTCGGCGACCCATGCGGCCCAGAGTCGCTGGTAGGCGGCGCGGTCGTCGAGGCGTCGAGGCTCGGTGTGGAAGACGAAGCTGGCCTCGGGGGCGAAGCAGGCGAAGTAGGCCGCGGTGTCGGTCGCGGCGAAGGCCGCGACGAGCCGGTCGGCGGCCGCATGGACCTGCGACTCGGTCAGCGTGGCTGATGGGACGGTGATCGTGGACACCGGGCCTCCTGGATCTGTGGGTCGGCCGAGATCTGCGTCACTTTAAGAGCATTCCGAGAGGCGCGGCAATCGTTTCGTTCTTAACCTGGCCGTAATAGGGATCGATATGCCGGTCATGTGCGACAGATCCGTCATAATGGCATCAGATCCCGCCCCCAGAGGATCGATCCGACCTTGGAGACGCTCCCAAAAAATGTCGAACGAATTCACGTCCGCCGTCCTCGACGACACCGATGAGGCAATCCTCGTCCTGCTCGAGGAGGACGGTCGCCTCACCCATCGTGAGATCGCCGCCCAGGTCGGCCTCTCCCGATCAGCGGCGGCCACCCGGGTCCAGCGGCTGCTGGCGGAGGGCCACATCGACGTCCGGGGAGTCGTTCATCCCGCGGTCCTCGGTCACGACGTGCTGGCGCACGTCTCGGTCACGGTGAACGGCTCCGCGAGCCACGTCGCGCAGGCGGCGGCCGCCCGCGAGGACACGACGCTGGTCTCGATGACCAGCGGCCACCACGCCCTGGTCCTGGAGATCCGGGCGAAGGACATCAGCCGGATCGACGACGCCCTCGCGGAGGTGCGCGCGATCGACGGCATCGTCACCACCGAGACACTGCTCTACACCGAGGTCATCCGCGACGTCGCCGCCCCGGTCGGCCCCGCACCCGCAGTTGGGTCGCTCGACGAGACCGACTACGCACTGCTGCGCGCACTGCAGGCGAACGGTCGCGCTTCCTTCGTCGACCTCGCCGCGAGCGTGGGCCTCTCCCCCGCCGGCACCCGCCGGCGGGTGGTCCGCCTTCTCGACGGCAACGTCGTCCGGGTCGGCGCGGTCGTGCGCCACTCGGGTCGGGAGCGGCGTACGGCGACCGGGATCGGGCTCCGTCTCGACGGAGCCGCCCACCGCCCGATCGCCGAGCAGCTCGCGACCCTTCCGTCGGTCACCTTCGTGGCCCGCACCCTGGGGCGCTACGACGCCCTGCTCACCGTGAACACCGCCACCTCCGGCGACCTGGTCGGGGTGCTCGACCACATCCGCGAGCTCGACGGCGTCCGCGAGGCCGAGACGTGGAGCCACCTCCGGTTCGTCAAGGAGACGTACGCGTCGCTGCGTCTGGGCGAGGGTGCCGTTGTGAACGCCTGATCAGGCCGTGGCGGACTCCGATGCCGGCTCCGATGCCGGCTCCGATGCGGGCTTCGACCCCGTCTCCGGCTCGTGGGCGTCGGTGAGCCTGCCGCCGGTCTTGCGCACCGCGATCGTGACGATGACGGCGGCGATGGCGAAGAGCAGGCCGTAGGCGGCCACGGACTCGGCCTCGAAGTTGCGCAGCAGCGTACGTCCGTTGGTGATCAGGATGATGCTGCCGACCAGGCCGCCGAGGATGGGCAGCGAGAGGTGCTTGACGAGGTAGGCGGCGAGCGGGGCCGCGACCACGCCGCCGATGAGGAGGCCACCGATGATCCGCCAGTCGAGCGCCTCTCCGGCCAGGCCGACCAGGAAGCCGACGCTCGCCGAGAGCGTGGTGACGAACTCGGCGGTGGAGACCGAGCCGATCACCTTGCGCGGGTGGAGGGTGCCGCTGGAGATGAGGGTCGGCGTGGTGACCGGGCCCCAGCCACCGCCACCGGTGGCGTCGATGAAGCCGCCGAACAGGCCCAGCGGGGCGAGCAGCCCGAGACCCGGGCGGCGGCCCGGGATGAAGACCGGCGGCTTGCCGAAGACGAAACGGGCGATGATGTAGACGCCCAGGACCAGCAGGATGCCGGCGACCCAGGGCGTGGCGCTCTCAGTGGAGATGCTGGAGAGCACCGTCGCGCCGGTGAAAGCGCCGATGCCGCCCGGCACCGCGATCTTGGCCACGACCTTCCAGTCGACGTTGCCCAGCCGCCAGTGGGAGACGCCGGAGGCCAACGTGGTGCCGACCTCCGCCAGGTGCACCGATGCCGAGGCGACCGCCGGGGCCACCCCCGTGGCGACCAGAAGTGTGCTGGAGGTGACGCCGTAGGCCATCCCCAGAGATCCGTCGACGGCCTGGGCTGCCAGACCGACGAGAGCGAAGATGATGAGCCGCTCCACGCGAACCTCCTGTGTGGGATGGAAGACCTTGAGATAGTCATGTAACTCGATTTACTATAAATGATCGAATCGACGGGCTCCGGGGGTGTCTCGGGGAGCAGGACGATGGCTCCGCTCGCGCGCTGGTCGACGTCTTCCTCGCTGGTCGAGCCGCCGGAGCCGGTAGGCGAGACCGACACGGTTCTCGTCTCCGGGAGGGCTCGGTTTGGCGGCTGTGTTTTCGGTTCAGGGTCGCCGCCGACCCGGTCTTTGAGTGTTTCTCGATCGGCCGCCGCGTCAAGGACGGGCTTCGCCCGCCGCTTCGCGGTGGCCTTCGGCCATCCTTGACCCGGCGCCCGATCGAGAAAGATTTCGCCTGTATCGGGGCGGCAGCGAGAGAGTGGCGCAGCACTCATGTGACTTGTTCGCTGACGGCATAACCTGGGGCTGACCAGCATAAATGGGTCGCGCCATGGCGCTGTTTCGCATATAATAAGACGCATGTACGAGACCATCGACTGCCTCCTCGACGGGCCACCTCCCGGTGCGTCCGAGCATGAGTTGGTCGACTGGATCACGCGTCTGGAAGCGGTCAAGTGTCGCGCGGAAGCGGTACAGGCAGAAGCAGCCGTATGTCTCGAGGAAGCCGCTCGGGCACGCCAATCCGCGGCCGGTGTCCCGGCCCGGAAACTCGGCGAAGGGGTCGCCTCGCAAGTCGCGTTGGCGCGCCGGGTTTCCCCCGCTCGGGGTGCGAAGCTGCTCGGGTTGGCGAAGGTTCTGATCGCGGAGATGCCGCACACCTTCGCGTTGATGAAGGCTGGGTTGTTCTCGCAGTGGCAGGCCACCGTCCTGGCCCGCGAGACCGCTTGCCTGTCCCTCGACGACCGTCGGGTCATCGACCACGAGCTCTGTGCCCCGGGACCGGGCGGTGAACCGGCCCGCGCGGTGGTGATGGGGCTGCGGCAGCTCGAGAACGCCGCCAAGAAGCTCGCCATCACCCTCGACCAAACCTCCGTCGTCGCCCGCGCCGCCAACGCAGCCAAGGACCGGCGGGTCGGCCTGCGGCCGGCACCGGACACCATGACCTGGCTCGGTGCCCTGTTGCCGGTCAAGGACGGCGTCGCGGTGTTCGCGGCCCTCGACCAGGCTGCCAACGCCGCCCGCGCGGCTGGTGATGAGCGGTCCCGGGGTCAGGTCATGGCCGACACCCTCGTCGACCGGGTCACCGGCCGCAGCAGTGCCGGGGCGATGCCGCGGATCGAGGTCAAGGTCGTGATGACCGCCGACTCGCTCGCCAATGACAGTGACCAGCCGGCG
>NZ_JBHVKN010000045.1:0-29545 GCF_042798075.1 Nocardioides sp. NPDC057772 | reverse complement strand
GCCAGATCGTGGTCCGTGTCGGCAGAGAGGACGACATCGCAGTCGTCACAGGCAAGTTCGAACGTCACCGGTCACTCCCCTCCTTTCGCGCGGAAACGCATCAGATGGCGACGCGCAGACAAGACGACGTTGATGTCCCTGAATCCAGCTACAGCGAGACCCTCAGTCAGCTCATCGTGGGCGATGATGCGGTGAGGTGAGCCGTCGAGCCGATGTGTCAGCCGGGCCAGCGCGGTGTCGGTGAGGTCGTAGCCGATGAGTGTCCCGCCGGGCCGGAGAACCCGAGCGGCCTCTCGAAGGGCATCGGTCCAGTCAATGACGTGGTGCAGCATGAGGTAGGTCGTTACGACGTCGAACGACCCGCCGGCGTAGGGCAGCGCGGTCACGTCGGCTCGTTCGACTTTGACGTTGGGGTGGTCTTGGAGCCGATGGCCGGCGGCGCGCACCATGGCGCCGTCGACGTCAGTGACGGTGAGCCTGGTGTTGGGGAACCTGCGGGCCATCCCTTCAGCCATGGCGCCGCTACCGCCTCCGATCTCGAGGACGTCGCCCTGGAGCTCGACGCCATCGAGCGCCCAAGGCAGGACCCAGCGTCTGGCGAGGTGTCGCCATGGGCCACTTCGACAGAATGCGCTCTCGATGGCGGACATCACCGGCATCAGCCCAACAGCCCCTTCATCGTGGTGATCTCGTCGGTTTGAGCGGTCTCGATCTGCTTGGCCAGGGCGACGGCGTCGGGAGACGTACCGTCGGCCTGTTCGGTCTTCGCCATCTCGATCGCCCCCTCGTGGTGCTCGATCATCATCGTGAGGAACATCTGGTCGAACTCGTCAGCGATGGCGCGCGACAACTTGTCCATGTCGTCGCTGCTCATCATCCCGGGCATCGACGACGACATGTCCATGCCACTCATGTCCTCGGGGACCGGTTCGCCCCAGGATGTGAGCCATCCTGACATGGTCCGGATCTCAGGATCCTGGGCGTCCTTGATCGCCGCGGCGAGCTCCTTGACGTCGGAGCTCTTTGCCCGGGTCTCCGCCAGCACGGCCATCTCGACCGCCTGACGGTGGTGGGGAATCATCTCACTGGCGAAGGTCACATCAGAGTCGTTGAAGCCGACGTTGGAGTCGGTCGACTCAGCTCCGGTCGATGAGTCCATCCCCGACATACCTGGCATCGAATCGTCGCTGTCGCCGCAAGCGGTCAGGGTGAGTGCGGCGATCGCGATGAAGGCTGCAGCCGCGAAGGGTTTAGTATGCACGGTCGGTCTCTTTCACTGGATGTGGCGGTTCTAGGACTGGTAGACGAGGGCGGCCATCATCCCCGCCTCGGCGTGGTAGACGTTGTGGCAGTGCGCCATCCAGTTGCCGGGGTTGTCGGCTTGAAGCTGGACCGCGAGCTTCTGCATCGGTTTGAGCAGGACGGTGTCTTTGCGGAGGCCGTTGGGCAGCGCAAACGTATGGCCGTGCACATGCATCGGATGCGCCATCATCGTCATGTTCGAGAGCTGGATCTGGACGCGTTTGCCCGGTTGGAGGGTCAGCGGGTCGTTGTCGGGATACGCAACTCCGTTGATTGCCCATTCATAGGGACTCATCTGCCCCGTCAGGGTCAATGCGAGGTCTTGCTCGACGTCTTGTGCTGGTAGGCGTGCCGACTCTGCCGGGGTCAGGTCTGCGCCCATCAGAGTCGGTCCGTTGAGTTCGGCGACCGCGTCGTCTGGCGCAGGTGCCGTGCCCGATGCGGTACGGATGAGGGCGAATCCTCGCCCGTCCTTGCCGATCGGCCGGGCGACAAGTGGGAAGACGCCGTCCTGGAGGGTGACCACCGCGTCGTACCGCTCCCCCATGCCGATGTAGAACGCGTCCGCTTGTCGGGGCTCAACGGGGAACCCGTCCGCATGGGTGAGTGACAGAGAGTGGCCACCGACGGCGACAGCGAAGATCGTGTCGGCTGCGGCGTTGATGAACCTCAGTCGCACCCGTTGACCGGACCTGGCGCGCAGAACATCAGGGCTGGAAGCGACCCGCCCGTTGATCAGGTAATGGGGATATTTGACGTCACCAGCATCGCCGAAGGGAGACTCCGAGGATTCCATCGGCATCCCGTCCATTCCAGACATCGAGGATCCCGATCCCATGTCCATGCCCTCCATCCCACCCATCGGGCCGGAGGAGCCGGAAGGGGCAGCGACCAGGCTGGCTAGAACGTCATCAGGAGTCTTTCCGGTGCCGTCGATCCAGTCATCGAGGACGACGATCCACTCCTCGTCGTAATCGCCCGGTTCGGCCGGGTCGTCGATCACGAGCGGGGCGTACAGGCCGCGGTCAAGCTGAACCCCGACGTGCGGATGGTAGAAGTACGTTCCCGGATCCGGGGCGACGAACTCGTAGACGAACCGGGAATCCGGTGTGATCGGATCTTGGGTGAGCCCGGGCACACCGTCGGCGGCGTTGCTGAGAGCGATGCCGTGCCAATGGATGCTGGTGTCTGCAGGAAGTTGGTTCTCAACCGTGATCCGCAGCAGATCTCCTGCCGTTGCCCGGATCAATGGCCCTGGGACGTTGTCACCGAAGGCCCAGGTATCAACGGCCACGCCGCCGAGGTCGACCGACGCCGCACGGGGTTTCAAGGCGTGCTCTACGACCCGCCGCCCTCCCATTGGACTCATCGGGGACGGGGTAGGCAACACGGAGCCCGTCGACGGTGATGCGGACGTCCCGGAGCAGGCCGTGAGGAGGCCACCGCCGGCAGCTGCTGCGGAGCCGAGTAGAAGCGAGCGACGCGAGATCCTCATGCGTGCCCCTCACCGTCGTTGGTTCGCGGGCCGTGCTCGAGCTCGGCGTTGAGATGGGGATGGACCTCGTCGGCTGTGAGATCGTCACCGGTCAACTGGTGTTCCACACCGGCATGCCTATTGCGCTCAGTGCCTCGCGTTCGCGAGCCGATGATCGTGCGGCATACGAGGAAAACCGCAGTCCAAATCGCAACAAGGCCGAGGATCCCCCACACCCAGGCTATGCTCCAAGCAGCGTTCATCACGGCTCCAGCCTGAATGCTGACTTTTGTGGTTGTCCGGCAGGTTCCATGAAGGTTTGACGAAGGTCGGCGCCGTCAGGGCCTGAGTCGGTCGTGTTATCACCCGATGGCGGCCAGAATGGGTCCATGAGCCGTCCCGCCCACGAGCACCCCGTGCAGGCCGCAGATCCCGTGTGCGGCATGAGCGTCGACCCAGCGAGCACGCCGCACTCAGCGACATACCGTGGCGAGCGCTACTTCTTCTGTTCCGCTGGATGTCGGCAGCGATTCGAGGCCGATCCTGTGTCGTACGCGGCGGAGGGTACGCGCCAAGCCAGCCGAGAGCACACCGCCGGCCACGGGCACGAGACGCCCGACCCGCACATTCGCCCAGATCACGACACGCACGCTCCGCATGAGCACGACCTTCACGTGGCCTCGCCCGCCGCTGAGGCGCAACCCAAGGACGCCGCGGCGGCTGCCACGGAGTGGACGTGTCCGATGCACCCCGAGATCCGCCGTCCGGGTCGGGGTGCCTGCCCGATCTGCGGGATGGCGTTGGAGCCGGTGACCATAACCGTCGACGACGGCCCGAGTCCTGAGCTGAGGGATATGACCAGACGGTTCTGGGTCGGTCTCGCGCTGGCCGTACCGGTGGTGATCTTGGAGATGGGTGGCCATTTCGTCGACGCGATCGGCGCGGCGCTTCCGCAGTCGACGTCGAACTGGATCCAGCTCGCACTCGCCACACCCGTGGTGTTGTGGGCCGGGTGGCCATTCTTCGTTCGGGGGTGGGCCTCGGTTCGGACCCGAAACCTGAACATGTTCACCCTGATCGCGATGGGCACTGGGGTGGCCTGGCTCTACAGCCTGGTTGCGACCGTGGCCCCAGGGATCTTCCCCGACTCCTTCCGTAGCTCGGCTGAGATGGCCGACGGAATGGGGTCGGGGGCGGTCGACGTCTATTTCGAGGCGGCCGCGGTCATTACCGTTCTGGTGCTCCTGGGGCAGGTGCTGGAGTTACGAGCCCGCGAGCAAACCTCGGGGGCTCTTCGTGCCCTGCTCGATCTCACGCCGAAGACCGCTCGTCGCGTGCGCTCCGATGGCACAGATGAAGAGGTCGGTCTGGATGAGGTCGTTGTCGGGGACCTTCTCCGCGTGCGCCCGGGCGACCAGATCCCGGTCGATGCGGTGGTGACTGAGGGGAGGTCGTCGGTCGATGAGGCGATGGTCACCGGTGAGTCAATGTCGGTCAGCAAGTCCGAAGGCGACCGCGTGATCGGGGGCACGATCAACACGACCGGTGGTCTGGTGGTGCGTGCCGAACGTGTCGGCCGAGACACGATGCTGTCCCGGATCGTGGCGATGGTTGCCGATGCTCAGCGCTCTCGTGCGCCGATCCAGCGCACTGCAGACAGGGTCGCAGGGGTCTTCGTTCCTGTGGTGATCGGAATCGCCGCGCTGGCGTTCGTCATCTGGGCGCTGATCGGTCCAGAGCCACGGATGGCCCACGGACTGATCGTCGCAGTCGCGGTGCTCATCATCGCCTGCCCGTGCGCCCTCGGCCTGGCCACTCCGATCAGCATCAAGGTCGGTGTGGGCCGCGGAGCCGAGTTGGGGGTCTTGATCAGGAACGCCGAGGCTCTGGAGCGGATGGAGAAGGTCGACACGGTCGTGGTCGACAAGACCGGCACCCTGACCGAAGGGAAACCCTCAGTCACCAAGATTGAACTGGCAGACAGAGACGGAGACCTCGGCGATGCATTGCGCCTTGCCGCTTCAGTCGAGCGTGCATCGGAGCACCCACTTGGACAAGCGATCGTCGATGCGGCGACGGAACGTGGTCTGTCGCTGGCGGAGGCGGCGGACTTCGACTCTCCACCCGGTCGCGGCGTCGCCGGAACCGTAGACGGCAAGCGCGTCGTACTCGGGAGCACCGCGTTCCTCGCCAACGAGGGCATCGACCCCATGCCGCTCGTGCCCGTCGCCGACCGGCTCAGATCGACGGGAGCGACCGCGATTCTCATGGGTGTCGACCACCTGCCGGTCGCAGTGTTCGCGATCGCAGACCCAATCAAGCCGACTACGCCAGGTGCTCTCGCGCTGCTCGAGCAGGACGGTGTCGAGGTCGTCATGCTGACCGGCGACAATCGCGTCACCGCCGACGCCGTCGCGAAGGATCTGGGAATCGCCCGTATCGAGGCCGAAGTCCTGCCCGACCGCAAGGCCGAAGTCGTCCAGAACCTCCAGTCTGAGGGCAAGGTGGTCGCCATGGCCGGCGACGGCGTCAATGACGCACCCGCCTTGGCCGCAGCCGATGTCGGGCTGGCGATGAGCTCAGGCACCGACGTGGCGATGGAGTCCGCCGGGATAACCCTCCTCAACGGCGACCTGATGGGCATCGCTCGAGCACGGACCCTGTCGGACAAGACCATGCGCAACATCAAGCAGAATCTGTTGTTCGCCTTCGTCTACAACGTCGCAGGAATCCCTGTCGCCGCCGGAATCCTGTACCCGTTCACCGGACTGTTGCTGTCCCCGATCATTGCGGCCGCGGCGATGGCTCTGTCCTCCGTCAGCGTGATCACCAATGCCTTGCGACTGCGCGGGGAGAACCTCGGTTGAGCCGGCGCGAGTGCCCAATCAGCAACGCGCGAGACTGGGCCCCATGACAGCACCAGTCCCGGTCCTAGTAGTCGAGGATGAGCGTTCCCTCGCGCAGATCGTGGCCGACTACCTGACCAAAGGTGGCTTCGCCGTCACGCAGGTCCACAACGGTACTGACGCAGTCGACCAGGTTCGCACTCACGACCCCGACCTGATCCTCCTGGATCTTGGCCTACCTGGGTTGGACGGCATCGAGGTGTGCCGCCGCATCCGCACCTTCTCCGACTGTTACATCATCATGCTCACCGCCCGCGAGGACGAGATCGACAAGCTCATCGGGTTGGGCGTGGGTGCCGATGACTACATCACCAAACCATTCTCACCCCGCGAGCTCCTCGCCAGGGCTCAGGCCGCCGTGCGACGCCCCCGACTCAGCAAGCTGACAACACCACCGGCAGAAGACCTGCTCCGGTTCGACGGGCTCAGCCTGGACCTCGCGGCCCGCGAGGTCAGCCTGGATGAGGAGAACGTCTCCCTCACGCGCACCGAGTACGACCTGCTGGCAACTCTTGCGCAATCGCCACGGCGAGTCTTCTCGCGGCGCCAACTTGTCAACGCCGTCTGGGGCGAAGGTTGGGGCGGCGACGAGCACATCGTCGACGTCCACATCGCACACGTACGCAGCAAGCTGGGCGAGGATGCCACCAGCCCTCGCTTCATCGACACCGTCCGAGGGGTCGGCTACCGGTTCAAGGCGGAGCAGACGCGATGAGGCTTCGGCAATGGCCGATCGGGATGCGCCTGCTCGTGGCGCAGGCACTGGTTCTTCTCGCGGCCATCATCTCCGCTGCCGTCATCGCCGCTGTGGTGGGGCCACCTCTGTTCCACGAACACATGCTCCAGGCAGACCACGCTCCCGACCCCTCCGAACTGGAGCACGTCGAACGGGCTTTCCGAACCGCGAGCATCGTCTCCCTGGGTATCGCCGTCCTCACCGCCGCGCTGCTGGCGTTCGCCGTCAGCTGGTTCCTGAGCCGACGGTTCCAAGCCCCGCTGACCCGGCTGCAACGCGCCGCTGCTGAGGTGGCAGCAGGCCGCTACGAAACTCGTGTGCCGGTCGGGGACGCCGGCCCCGAGCTCGACGCATTGGCCGAATCGTTCAACACTCTCGGCGCTCAGCTCGCCAGCACAGAGCACACGCGCCGACGCCTCCTCTCCGATCTGGCACACGAACTTCGCACACCGATCGCCACCCTCCAGGCCTACCTCGAGGGCCTCGACGACGGCGTACGCCAATGGGACCAGCCCACTCGCAACGTGTTGGGCGACCAGGTCACGAGGCTGGCACGCCTGGCCTCGGACCTCGATTCGGTCTCCCGAGCCGAGGAGGGCCAGCTGCAGATGACACTCGAGCCGGCCACCACAGCCGAGCTGGTCCGTGCCGCACGAGACGCGGTCACCGCCCGGTACGAGGAGAAGGACATGCGAATCGACGTGATCGAGAGGGGCCCAGGCCACGTTGCAGTGGACCGCACCCGGTTCCTCCAGGTGCTCACCAACCTCTTGGACAACGCGCGCCGGCACACGCCGAGAGGCGGAACGGTCACCATCGACACTCACGCCGAGGATGACTGGGTAACGATCTGCATCACCGATACCGGCGACGGCATCTCTCAGAGCCAGCTCGCGCACATCTTCGAACGCTTCTATCGCGGGGACACTGCGCGAACCGGCGACGAACAAGGATCGGGAATCGGCCTCACGATCAGCCGTGCGATCGTCGAGGCGCACGGGGGACGCCTTGACGCATACAGCCGTGGGCCGGGCATGGGTTCCACCTTCACCCTTAAAGTCCCTGCCCTGACAACATGAAGGTTTGATGAAGGTTGCTCCGACCGAACCGCCAGCCTTATTGCGAGAGCTTTGCAACTACATAGGATCCCGGTCATGACGACGCGCCTCGATGCTCCGCCTCAGCCCCGGCTTGGATGGGACCAACGAGCGAGCTTGGCGAAGACCCTCGGTTTCGTAGCCTTTCTCCACGTGCTCGGCTGGGGCCTCCTCGTCGGCGTCGCTGGGCCACATCAGTACGACGTCGGGGGCAAGGTGCTCGGCATCGGCCTGGGCCTGACCGCCTACACGCTCGGCATGCGCCACGCCTTCGACGCCGACCACATCGCGGCGATCGACAACACCACCAGGAAGTTGATGGCCGACGGGCAGAGGCCCATGAGCGTCGGATTCTGGTTCAGCCTGGGGCATTCGTCCGTGGTGCTCGTCATGGTGCTCGCAGTAGCCCTCGGCGTACGTGCCCTGGCCCGCGGCATCGGGGACGAGGGATCGACCCTGCAGCATGTCGCCGGCATCTGGGGTACGGCGGTCAGCGGCACCTTTCTGTTGCTCATCGGGCTGATCAATCTCGCTTCCCTGAAGGGCATTCTGGGGGTTCTTCGAGAGTTGCGACAAGGCAGGTATGACGACGCTGCCCTCGAGCACCAGCTGGACAGCCGCGGCTTCCTGAACCGGATCCTGGGCAAGGTCACCCGCATGGTTTCCAAGCCTTGGCACATGTATCCGACCGGCTTCCTCTTCGGCCTCGGATTCGACACGGTCTCCGAGATTGGGCTGCTCGTCATCGCAGGTGGCGCCGTCGCCTCCAACGTGCCCTGGTGGGCAGTCTTGACACTGCCGGTCCTTTTCGCAGCCGGAATGTCGTTGCTGGACACCCTTGACGGCGCCTTCATGAACGTGGCCTACGGGTGGGCCCTTGCTCGGCCCGTGCGGAAGATCTACTACAACATCATCGTGACTGCGCTCTCTGTCGCCGTCGCTCTCCTCATCGGCAGCGTCGAGCTCGTCGGCCTCCTGGCAGCGAAGCTCGGGATCGATACCGGGCCACTCGGCGCAATTGCAGCGCTCGATCTGGAGAACGTGGGCTACGCCGTTGTGCTCCTCTTCCTCATCACCTGGGGTGTTTCGGTCGCTGTCTGGAAGCTCGGCCGGATCGACGAGCGTTGGAGTTCTGCCCCCCACCAGCCCGACTCCCGCCACTGACAAACCACTGTCGAAGACCGCGAAGGCCTGACCAAGCGTGCAGCTCGCTGTGCTGTAGTCCGGCGTCTCCTGAATCGCGCGATAAGAGGTGGCTGCTCAAGCCGTCGAGCCGTTGTCTACTATCGATCGTCGTAGCAATTCACTGGGAAAGACGTGCGCGTGAAGCTTGTAGTACGGACGACCGCAGCCCCCGCGAGGCGGATGTCATTGCGAGGAGGATGTCAGGCTGCACTCGCTGCCCTGCTCGGCGTTCTGATTTTGGCTTTCGCAGCACCGGCGGCGCAGGCGCACGCGACCCTGCTGTTCGCCACCCCGGCAGTCGAGGGCGCCGTCCCGACCTCGCCGAAGCAGATCCAGCTGGTTTTCGACCAAGAGGTCATTCCGGCCGAGTCGGCCCTGGAGCTGGAAGGCCCACAAGGGACTGCGTTCCGCCTTGGGACAACCACGTCGGGCGAGAACGGGCGAACGGTGAGCGCTGCCGTGCTCGAGGAGCTCGAAGTCGGCCAGTACGTCGTGGACTGGACGGTCACCGCCAATGACGGCGACACGATGACCGGCAAGTACCGGTTCGCCGTCGGATCCAGATCCGGCCTCACACTGGGCGGGGGCGGCGACCCCGAGGTCCGCGGCCTGGCAGCGCTGACGATCCTGCGGCTGGGATTGTTCAGCGGCCTCACGCTCACGCTCGGAGGATTAGTAGGAGCCCGAATAGCGCGACGCACATCTTCGGTGCAGGCTCGCGAACAGGATCCGGAACCCTGGTTACTCGCCGGCAGCCTGCTCGGCGTGGTGAGCGCGGTTGGCCTGGCCGTGGTCCTACTGGGCGGCGGGTCAATGGTCGCAGGCATGACACGTTTGCGACCCCTTGAACTGCTCAACACGACTCCCGGTTTGGTGGCTGCTGTGGAAGTGGTGGCGTTCGCCGCGGCAACTGCTGCCTGCCTTGCACGGCGTGGCAGCGTCGCCGCCGCAATGTTGGTCGCAGTGGCGGCTGCCGAAGGCGTCCGAGCACATCCGCAGGCCAGCAGTCCAGGGTGGGGCGCCGCACTGACGTTCGTGCACCTATGTGCGGCCGCGGTCTGGATCGGGGCCCTCGTTCACGTCGTGCGGGTCGGCCTGTCCCGCCGCCGACGAGGTACCTCCGCCGCGGAGGTAGTCCGCAGCTACGCGCGCGTCGCGGTGTGGTTGTTCCTCTTGGTACTCGGCAGCGGCGTCGTGAGCGGGCTGGTGTTGGCCGTGCCGGCGGGCCTGGTCGAGACGTTGACCGCAACAAGATACGGCCATTGGTTGGTCGTGAAGGCCGCCATCGTCGTGATCGTCGCTGCACTGGCGATGTGGGCTCGTCGGCACCTCTCGGCACGGTCGGACGCGACGCAGCCGTCGTGGACCGCCCGAGTGGAGATGGCAGGTCTTGGTGCGGTACTCGCCGTCTCCGCCCTATTGACCTCCCTTGCGCCGCCGGTTCAGCCCGATCTTGAATTGCCCTTCCCGCCACCTCCTGTCGGACCGGTGTCGGCAGCTGGAGGTCGCGCCGGCTGGATCGGCATCGGGCTCACGGCGTCGCAAGGTCAGCTGCTGGTGCGGCTGAGCACTCCGGACATGCATCCGGCCGCGGACGCCGTCGACACGACGACGTACGACCTCGTGGCCAACGCGCTTGCGCCGGGCGGCGCCGCACCTCGAGCGTTGCATCTGCGTCGGTGCGGAACCGGATGCTTCGTGGCCCCACTCCAGTGGCAGCGGGGTCGAACTACCATCACCCTGAAGGCCACTTCCTCTGAATTCCGCGGAGGCACCACAGCGATCACCGTGGCCTGGCCGGCTGAGCAGGCCGCTCAGCTGTTGAAGCGGACCGTGCGCGTCATGCGGCAGATACCGGAACTCGTCTTGTACGAGCAGGTCACCAGTGACACCAACGGCGCCTCAGGCATCGAGACCCGGATCCCCATGAGCGGTCAGGAGCTCCTGGACTCGGATCCCTACGGCTCCGGGATCGCGCCCACCGTCGTACAGCTCGGACGCGACCCCAACACCGGTGAGACCGAGCTCGCTCTGGCCTACCCCGGTGAAGGGACGTATGTGCATCTCACCTTGGACCATCACGACCGGATCATCCGCGAGACCCTGAACGCCCCGAAACACCTCACGACCAGAACGCTGGTCTACCCAGAGGACGATGACGGTCATGCCCACGAACAGTGAGCACGAGCAGTGACCACTCACCACCGCTCCGCGCACGTCGCCCTCGTGAATCACTGACACTGGGGTACCGAATGGCGACCTCTCACGCAATGTTTGGCAAGAGCACGGTCGGGCACCTCGCTCGAGTCGAGGCTGCTGTCGGCGGGTGGCCACATGGAGTAACCTACTATCTCAGTTAGTAGATGGCGGATGCCTCGCCTTCCGAAAGGACAACCTTCCAATGACACAGCTTCTGTACTCCGTGGCCATCCTGGCCTGCCCGGTGGGCATGGGACTCATGATGTTCTTCATGATGCGCCGCTCCGGTGGCCACACGTCAGCGCCGCCGGCAAACGAGCAAGAGCTCGCTCGCCTTCGCGCCGAGCTCGACCAACTCAAGGCTGCCCAGCGTGACGCCGCAGCCCGATCGGATCTCCCATGACCGACCTGATGGTTCCGGGGCTGGTAGCGGCCGCAGCGATCACGCTCACCTACCTGTTCTGCGTTCGCCCGATGCGGCGTGACCGTCAAAGCGGTCTAGTCGGCATGGGCCACGGGCGCTCCTGCTGTGGAGACTTGGACAGCCAGGATCGGCCGACCGAGATCGACCGACTTCATGCCGAGATCGCCGAGTTGCGTGGACAACAGCGGTCTGGTCCCCCTTGAGCCGACACGCCCACGCGAGTGAGCCGACGCCCCTATGCGATACCAGGTCCATAGCAGCGCCACCTCCGCGGCGGGATCGTCCCCTCGATGTGCTCTCCCCCCGCTGCCTCGATGGCTACTACGGGCGGTATGCGCGCGGGATGAACGCGTCGACCTTCGGGACCAGCATAGGATCACATGACTCCAGGACGTTCCGAACGACGATGAGCAGCGTAAGAGTGCTGCCGGGCTCACCATCGATTCGGAAGCCACTGCCTGGGTGATCTCGGGCGAACGCCACGATCACACCCGTCGGCCGGGACACTGCGTCAGGATCGCGAACTGCAATAGGCTTCCTGCAGGCACGGCCAAGGGCATGCAGAGCTCTATGTGCTTGATCCACCCGCGCCTGCGGCGCGTCCTGGCTGGGCTCAGGTGGCACTGACGGCGCAACTCCGCCCTCCGAGACGGTCGATTGCGCCGCCGGCGACCCTTGCGCACCGAAGGCGTAAGCGACCTCCCACGATGCGCCGCCAAGCAGTGCAAGCGCAAGCACGACCGCAGGCATGGGATGCCGAGCGAACCATGCAGCGGCGTGCGTCACAGCGGCACCTGCCACGTGCCGAAGAGCGTGCGCAGGCTTGCCAGCCAGGCACCCCAGATGCCAGTGACCTCCAGGACCCCCAGAACCACCAGCATGGCACCGCCGATCCGCATCACGGATTGCGCGTGACGCCGGGCGAACGCGAAGACGCGAAAGGCGCGGCTGATGCCCATGGCGGCCAGCAGGAACGGGATCCCGAGGCCGAGGCTGTACGCGAAGGACAGCAGGGCCCCGCGACCGGCTGTACCGCTGGTGGTCGCGAGGGCGAGCACCGCCGCAAGCGTCGGACCGATGCATGGCGTCCAACCGATACCGAACATGACTCCGAGCACCGGAGCCCCAGCGAGGCCGACCGTCGGTTGGTAGCCGAGTCGGAAGGTACGTGATAGCCCCGGCACTGCCCCCAACACACCAGCGAACACCAGGCCCAGGAAAATCGTGACGACTCCGAGGATCCGGATGAGCAGATCCTGATGTCGGACCAGAGTGCCGCCGATCGTGCCGAACAGCGCTCCGTAACTGGTGAACACCACGGCGAACCCAAGCACGAACAGTGCGGTCCCCACTACTGCGGTCGACCGTTTCCTGGCGCTGGCCTCGCCCGCGGCGTCCGCTCCCGCCGCGCCAGTCACGTAGGCAAGGTAGCCAGGGACCAGCGGCAGACAACACGGGCTGAGGAACGAGATCGCGCCCGCGAGAATAGCCACCAGGATGGCCACCAGGAGTGGCCCGTAGGCGACTGTGGCACCGATCGACAGCGCATGAGTCATCCGAGCTTCTCCGCGTCCTCGATCAGGCCGCGCAGAGTGGTGGCGTCGATGCGGCCGATGTTGCGGGCGCGAATGAACCCGTTGCGGTCGATGACCAGGGTCGAGGGGACGGCACTGACCGGCACTATGCCGGTGAACGAGGCAAGCACGAGCCCGTCCTGGTCGTTGAAGCTCGGGTAGGTGATCCCGAACTTGCGCTCGAAGGCCAGGCCGGCCGCAGGGTTGTCGCGCACGTCGATCCCGACGAACCGTACGCCCCGTGGAGCGGATTCTTTCGAGATCTTTGCGAGATCCGGCGCCTCTGCACGGCAAGGCGCACACCACGACCCCCAAACGTTGAGGACGATCACGTGACCACGAAGGTCAGCCAGCGAGAGCATCTCACCGGCGATGGTCTCGCCCTCGACATTCGGAAGCGGGATGCCCTCATCCCCGGAATAGAGCGTCAAACCGACTTCTCCAGCGTCTGTGCTGCGGGCATGCGATCGGGTCTCGCGCAACTGCCACCAGCCAACGCCGAGGATCGCGCCGACCACGATGACCACAACCGCCGTGCGCACGTTGCGCCGCATTCCGTCACCCTCCAGTCATCTACTATCGTCCATAGTGGATAGTACGGCGCAGAGCCCGGTGCAGATAAACCGGGCCCCTCATGGACAGGACTCGCATGACCGACCCCAGCAGCGATCGAATCTTCGGCCTAACGCCACGCGCCCGTAAGGTCGTCGCACCACTTCTCATCGTCACGGTCCTCGTGATCGCGATGGGCACGTACCTGACCCAGCGGTCGAGCAACGGCACCGAGGCAGGTGGTTCCGAGGGTCGACGAGGGCCCGTCGTCGGCGGCGATTTGCACGCGGTTGGCCAGGTTGGCGACCGGCTGTTCGTCGGAGGCCACGGCGGAGCCGGGTACCGCAACCCTGCCGGGGGCTGGACGCAGATCGAGTCGCTCAACAACAAGGACGTCATGGGCTGGGCGCAATCAGGAGACACCGTGCTTGCCGGCGGCCACGAGGGCCTGTACGCCTCAACGGACGACGGCTCGACGTTCGACTCGGTCTCCGGATTGCCGGTATCTGATGTTCACGGCGTCGGTGCTTCAGGGAGGGTGGTTTACGTGGCCTCACCCCAAGCAGGGATCCTCGTCTCGGAGGACGGCGGAACGACATTCGAGCGGCGCAGTTCGCAGGGCATGGACTTCATGGGCACCATCTGGGTAGACCCGTCGAACCCCGACGTAGCGATCGCGCCATCGATGCAGGCCGGCGCCGCCAGAACGACCGATGGCGGCCGCACCTGGGATGCAATGGGCGGCGGCATGGGGTCCATGTCGGTTGCTGTCGGCGGCGGCGGACAAGATCTGTTCGTCGTCGGCATGGGTGACGCCCAGGTCAGTACTGACATGGGGTCGACCTGGACCTCGGCCGCGATTCCCGATGGCACCAGCGCGGCCTCCTACACTGCACAGGACAAGCTCGTCATCGCCGTTCTCGACGGCGACCGCGCTACCGTGTATCAGCAGGCGGGTTCCGAGTGGGAGCCATTGTCCTGACGGGCCACCTGTCCGCTGGCCAGTGACCGAGGAAGAGGAGTCAATCGGAAGTGCGCCCATTCGGAGACCTTGAGGCTGTGGTCATGGACCACCTTTGGGCGGCAGACGAACCGCTGACGGTTCGCGAGGTGCTCGAGCGGATCGACCGAGACCCGCCGTTGGCTTACACCACGGTGATGACGGTCATGGACAATCTGCACCGCAAGGGCGTGGTGACCCGCGAGCGCGAGGGACGGGCGTTTCGCTATTGGCCGACCAAGGACCGCGCCGCGCACACCGCCGACCTCATGCATGAGCTGCTCAACGGCAGCGGCGACAGCTCGGTCACGCTGCTGCGCTTCCTTGACACCATGTCGGCAGCCGAGGTCAAGAAGTTGAAGCGGGCACTCGGTGATTGATGCGCTCCTCCTGGCGACGTACGCCGCGGTTGCCGGGACGCTCGGCGCCGCGTGGCTGCGGGACGCCCGCTGGACGTCGCTTGCGCCCCGACTCGCCATCGCCGCCTGGCAGGCCTTGGCGATCTCGGTGCTGCTGTCCCTCGCTGCCTCTGGACTTGCCCTCGGTATCTCGTTCTCCCATGTCAGCGGCGATGTGGCCAGATTCTTCAGCCTCTGCGCCGAGAATCTTCGCCACGGCTACGCCTCGCCCGGCGGTGCATTCACGGCGCTCCTTGGCCTGACACTGTTCCTCGCGCTGCTTTCGCGGACCATGTGGTGCGCGGTTGGGGTGTCGGTGTCAGACCGCAGGGAGCGCGCCGCGCGTATCGCAGCATTTGACATGGTCGGACGACCTGATGCCGCGACAGGTGCCTTGATCGTCGAGCACGACGCACCGTACGCCTTCTGCATCGGCGGCCGACGCCATCGAGTCGTGCTCACGAGTGGCTTGCTCGCCGCTCTCCGCCCCGACGAGCTCGATGCCGTTCTGGCCCACGAGCATGCGCACCTTCGCCAGCGGCACCACACGGCGCTGGTCGCGTGTCGCGCGCTCTTCGGAACCCTCGCGCCAGTCTTTCCTGCCTTTCGTACGGCGATGCCCCTGGTGCGCCTGTATGCGGAGCTGTGCGCCGATGACGGCGCCCGCCGCCGGGTCGGCCCGGGACCGCTTCGCGACGCGCTTGCTCGACTTGCGTGTAATCCCGCACCAGCGGGCACGTTGGCTGCGAGCGCACACGATGTTGAGGCACGGTTGTCCCGGCTGCGAGACCGACCACGACGCTTGCCGGTGACTGCATCGGTGGGTGCATCGTTCGGAATCGCCGCGGCTGTGATGATCCCGCTGGTCCTGGCCGCCGCTCCCGCTATCGCTATCGCATGGGAAGGCATCTGTCGGATGGCGTGAGTTGTCTTCCTCCGTGACCAGCGGAGGCATGAATCGACGGGACTCCCATCGGCCCTGCGGCGGCACGCACAAGCTCATCTACTATTCTCCTTAGTAGTTCGTTCCTGAGGAGAGGAAGTGCGTCATGGCGAGCATCCGTCGCCGCGCCAAGAAGAGCGATATCGACAGGCAGCTGTCTACCTGGAGCAAGCGCCGCATCGCGTCTTGGTCGTTGTTCGGCCTGGCGGCCCTCATCGCCGTCCAGCATCTGGTCGCTCATGCCGGCTGGCGGCCGATCCCGATCTCGATGGGCTGGCAGGATCTGCTCATCGGCTACCCGGCTGCCGGCGTGCTCGCGGTCATCGGCGGCATCGTCGGGGACCCGAACCCGAGGGTCTGAGCACGGCATGACTGCGCTCTACTACATCCCTAGTCCGAGTGAAGGCGTCTGGCACATCGGACTCTTCCCGGTGCGCGCCTACGCGCTGTGCATCATCGCCGGCATCATCGCAGCCGTCTGGCTGGCTGAGAAGCGATGGACAAGCCGAGGGGGTCAGCCGGGGCGGATCCAGGACATCGCCTTGTGGGCAATCCCGTTCGGCATCATCGGAGGTCGGCTCTACCACGTCATCACCGACCCCGAGCTCTACTTCGGGGAGGGACGCCGACCGATCGAGGCCCTCTACATATGGCATGGCGGGCTCGGCGTCTGGGGTGCGATCTTCCTGGGTGCACTTGGGGCCTGGATCGGTGTCCGCCGCGCCGGCGCGCCGTTCGGTGAGATCGCCGGGGTGATCGCACCCGCCATCCCGCTCGCGCAGGCGATCGGCCGCTGGGGCAATTGGTGGAACCAGGAGCTCTTCGGCCGGCCCACACAACTGCCGTGGGGGCTGCAGATCAGCCCCGATAGGCGTCCGGACGGCTACGAGAGCTTCGCGACATTCCATCCCACGTTCCTCTACGAGTCGCTGTGGGACCTTGGCGTCGTGGGACTCGTTCTCTGGGTCGAAGCGCGCTTCAAGATCGCCGGCGGTCGATTGTTCGCCATCTATGTCATGGGCTACACCGCTGGCCGGGGATGGATCGAGTATTTGCGGATCGACACGGCGAACCACGTCCTCGGACTGCGTTTGAACGTATGGACCAGCATCATCGTCTTCGTCGCTGCAGCCACGTACTTCGCGCTGGCAACCCAGCGCGCCAGCGCTTCGAACAAGACTTTCGAGGCCTCATCTGCGGGTCCGGTCACGTGACCGACACCATCGACGCACCGCTGACCACGCAACCGAGCCAGCCCCCATCGGCACCGGGCAAACTCGGAGTCTTGGAACTCGGGCGATGGGCCTGGCGCCAGCTCACTTCGATGAGGACCGCCCTGATTCTGCTCCTTCTCCTGGGGCTGGCCTCAGTTCCCGGGTCGCTCGTGCCGCAGGAGCCGGTCGATCCGAACGCGGTACGCCAGTGGCAACAGATGCACCCCAAGCTGACGCCGGTCTACGAGCGACTCGATGTTTTCCACGTCTACGGGTCGCCGTGGTTCAGCGCGATCTACCTGCTGCTGATGGTCTCCCTGGTGGGCTGCATCCTGCCGCGGCTCAGGGTGTACTGGCGCGCTGCGACCGCTCCCCCGCCCCGTGCGCCCCGCAACCTGACCCGCCTCCCACACTCGATCACGGGTGCATCAAGCGCCTCCCCGCAGGAGGTCACCTCCGCGGCCCGGAAACTGCTCCGGCGGCAGGGTTATCGCGTCGAGACGACCTCCTCCGATGACGGGTCCGCGACCGTCTCGGCGCAACGCGGTTACCTGCGCGAGGCCGGCAACCTGGTCTTCCACCTGTCGTTGGTCGTGATCCTGATCGCCTTCGCCGCAGGAAGCTTCTTCGGGTTCCGCGGCTCGGTCAACCTGGTGCAAGGACAGACGTTCACCAATGCGCGCCAGTCCTATGACGACTTCGCTCCCGGACCGCTTTTCCGCGCGGACTCGCTCAAGCCGTTCAGCTTCACGCTCGACAAGTTCGAGGCGAACTTCATGACCTCCGGCCCCACGCTGGGCCAGCCCACGGCCTTCCGCGCAGACCTTTCCTACAGCCCCTTTCCTGGTGCCGACAAGGAGAAACAGCGGGTCGAGGTGAACCGCCCGCTGACCATCGGTGACACCAGCGTCTTCCTCGTCGGCAACGGCTACGCGCCCGCCATCACGGTCCACGACGGCGAAGGCAACACGGTCTACTCCGGTCCGACGGTCTTCATGCCGCAGGACGCCGGCTACACCTCCGTGGGGGTCGTGAAGGCTCCGGACGCCAAGCCCTCGCAACTCGGTCTCGACGCGCGGTTACTGCCGACGTACGCCTGGAGCAAGGAAACGGGGCCGATCTCGCAGTTCCCCGACGCGATGAACCCCGTGCTGTCGATGGCTGTCTACCAGGGCGACCTGGGACTGAGTAACGGTGTCCCCCAGTCTGTGTACGCCTTGGACAAGACGAAGCTGACCGCCGTCACAGACAAGACCGGAAAGCCGCTCACGCTCAACATCCCGATGGGCGCTACCCGCAAGCTCCCCGACGGCCTGGGCTCAGTCACGTTTGATGGCTTGAACCGCTGGACACGACTCCAAGTCAGCTCTACTCCTGGCGAAAGTATCGCCCTCGGCGGCGTCATCATCGGACTCCTGGGCCTCATGGGATCCCTATTCATCCGCCCGCGACGCATTTGGCTGCGCGCACACCGTACGGAGGTCGGCGCCGCTCTGGAGATCGCCGGCCTCGACCGCCTCGAGGGCCACGGCCTCGATCAGTCGCTGACCGATTTCCTCGCCAACATCGAGAAGGCAACCACATGAGCAATATCCAATACGCCCAGTTCAGCAACACCGCAATCATGTTCGCTGCACTGGTCTACAGCCTCGCGCTCCTGGCCCACATCGCCGAATGGTCGCTCCGCAAGGTTCCTCAGCCCGAACCGGCCCGCCTCGTCCGCGGCGGCGCCTCCGACGAGGACACGGACCCAGATCAGCGGACTCAGCAGATCTCCTACCGCGAGGACTTCGCGGGCCGCTTGGGCGTCGCCCTCACTGTCATCGGATTCGCCCTGAACGCCGGCGGGATGGTCTCCAGGGGACTGGCGGCCGATCGCGTGCCATGGGGCAACATGTACGAGTTCACGATCACCGGGTGCGTCGCCACCGTCGCTACGTACCTCGTGCTGCTCCGCTTCCAGCCAATTCGATGGCTCGGGCTCGCCGTCACCGGGCTGGTCGTCATATTTCTCATGGTTGCGGTGCTTCTGCTGGACGTCCCCGCGGGCCCGCTGGTCCCAGCACTGCACTCCTACTGGCTCTACATCCACGTGACGGCGGCCTTGCTCGCAACGGGAGCCTTCACGGTGGGCGCCCTGGCTTCGTGCCTCTACCTCCATCGGTCACGTGCCGAGGCCCGCGGCACCAGTAACCGTGGCCTCGCCGCACGACTCCCCGCCAGTGAGGTCATCGATGCGCTGGCCTACCGCCTGCATGCGTTCGGCTTTCCGGTATGGACCTTCGCGGCACTGATCGCCGGTCCTATCTGGGCGCGCTACGCCTGGGGCCGATATTGGGGCTGGGATCCTAAGGAAGTCTGGGCGTTCATCACCTGGGTTGCCTATGCGGCCTACCTCCACGCCCGCGCCACCGCCGGCTGGCGCGGCCACCGTGCCGCCACCCTCGCCCTCATTGGCTTCGCTGCGCTGCTGTTCAACTTCGTGGGCATCAATCTCTGGGGCGGAGGCCTGCACTCCTACGCTGGCAAATAAGGGTCCCAGCAAGCAAGCCGTCACTAGCCGCAGACGAGGTGCGCTGTACGCGCTCTACGAGCGGTCACTCTTGCGCTGGCTGCCGAGGTGCTGTCCGATACATCAGTCGCCGGACCGCGACCCCGACCTGCTGCCGGGGTCGCGGCACCCGACGACGCCATCGTGGTGTCACTTCCACGCCTCAAGGAATGGATAAGTCACCCAGACCCTTCATCGGGTGGATCAACGGTATGCACGCGCTCACCTGTGTTTGCAACTCGACCACTCGCCAGCCGCCGACTGCGATCGCCCGCAGCACGTCCGCGAACAGGTACAGGCATCGAACGTAAGGCGCGTCGCGACTGCGCGCAGCGCGGAATTGGTGCCGGAGTGCTGAGTGCGAGCGGCAGTCGTTCGATGAGCGCTTCCTGTACCAGCTCGAAGGGCCCCAACTGGAGCAGCGTGAGCAGGCTCTTCGGCGCTGAGCAGCCGACTCAGTTCTCCTTTGGCCCCGAACCAAACGGCTCTGATGGATAGCCGGTGTCGAAGTGCATGTAGTCGGCGACGTCGATGTTCTGCCAGATCCACCCTTCCTGGCGGAACGCCTTCCAGACCACTCCGCCTCGGAGGATCACTCCAGGAGCCTCTTTGCGTGCCCGGTGCTCGTCAGAGGGAAACCAACATTTGCAGCGCAGATCCTTCCAGGGGTTCTCAAAGGGATTGATGTCGATCGCCCTGCCGTTCGCGTGCGGAGACTCGCGAAACGGTGCGTTGATCTGGTTCGCTCTGCGGCAGTTGTACGCGGATGTGTTGTCGTCGGCGAGGCTGGCGTTTGCGTCGCCGCCGTACTCCTCAACTGGCCGCATCTTGCGAATCGGAAATCGAGCGTCGTACAGGCGACTGAAGATCCGGGCCACGCTAGCGGCCACATCACGATTGACCACCAGTTGACCGCGCTGCTTGACGCCCTTGAAGTCCACGAAGCTGACCCGCACCGAACGGAGCTGGCTGCGCCGCACGATTGGACATCCGGGTCGGACCATCCCTGCCGCCTTCATTCTTCTCCATTGGCCAGGGGCGACCGGTTCGATCACCGGACTGGCGGGGTCTTTCGACGAGGACGATTTGGAAGGACCAACCGACGGCGACATGGCGGTGGGCGCAGATGCTCTCTCAGAGAGAGTCGCCCCACCTTCCGAGGAGGCGCTGCCGTGCACGACCGCACATGCCGAGAGCACCAGATGCAGGACGAGGATGACACCCAGTCTTCGCGTTGCCCTCACTCGGTCTCCGGGAGCTCTCGCTCGAAGTACGACAATCGGCGACCGTCGACTCCAGTTGCGTCACGTGTGTGGCTCCACCCGGACTTCGCGTAGAAGGCGCCGGCACCCTCTGGCCCGGTGATGGTGACCAAACATGCACGCTCCCTTCCTGCTTCACGCGCCTGAGCAAGGAAGGCATCGACCAGCAGCGTGCCTAGGCCGTGGCCGCGGGCGTTCTCCGCCACAACGACGTGCGACAGGACGGCGAGGCGGGGCACATTGACAGTGTCCGTCGCGAGATCGCGAGACCGCCTCAGCGCATTCAGGTATCTGCGTGATCGCGTGACGAGGAAGCGCGCCAAGACCCTCGGCCTGCGGGTCAAGCCGAGGAGACCACACACAGCCAGGGCAACGCCGTGGTACGTCAGTAGAAGTCGACGGTGCTGAACTGGATCCAGGACGCCGACGAGGTAGCCAGACGGTACTCCCGACATCTCGACGATGAGCGCCACTGCCAGCGGACCGTCGAGAAAGGTCCGGTAGTAGCGGCCGAGGAATCGGGGCCCAAGCCGCGCAAAGAATCCATCAGGGAAATGCTGACGATGTGCAGCCACGACGTCCGGCAGATCCTGCAGGCCCATCCGCCTGATCCTCACAGGCGGACGATCGACGGACTCGCTCTGCGCTACTCCATCGTCTTGTGCAGCATGCTGTCTCAACGGCCCGCCTCCCACGCTCTACTATTGCCGATAGTAGAGCGCCTTTGGCGTTGAATTTCAAGGAGCAGCTGCTCCTCATGGGATCTGATGCCTCTAGGGGCGAGCGCCGTGATCAGCAAACGCGACCATCGGATCGACTGGATCGCCGCCATCTGGACGAACTTCGATGTGCACGTGTGGCCCGGTGCTGTTGCCCGTGCTTCCGACCTCTCCGATCCGCTGACCCTGACTCACGGATTGGCCCAGGCTGACGTCGATGACGGCCTGATGGCAGTACCAGATCTCGGTGCCGTCAGGAAGCTCGACGATCGTGCGGTATCCGTAGGAACCAGCCCAGCCAGCCTCAGTGACGCGACCACCGGCCACGGCGACGATCGTCGTCCCTTGTGCCGTCGCGAAGTCCAGGCCGGTATGGGTGTTTGCCCACAGCGAACTTCCCTCACCGAAGGTTCCTGTGAGGCGGTATGAAGCAACCGGGAGCACCCAGCGATCAGTCTCGCGATCAACCTTGAGCCGCTCGACCAGACGGTCTTGATTCGGCTGGCCCTTCGGGATGCGACTCGCCCTGGGCTTGGCAGGTTCGCGCGATTCGCGCACCGCAGGAGACCGCTCTGAAGATCGGGTCACCGACTTCGGCCGCTCGAGCGCCGATAGCGGCACCGAGGGCTTCGAGGTCGACTTCGTCGATGCAGCCGGCACCGCCGATTCCTGAACTGCCGAACCACCGCCCAGTGCAGCTGCGACCGCGGCGACAGCCAGAACCTGCGGGACCGCTCCTCGCCACTGGGGCGGGTTCCGACGTACGCCGCGGCGTCGGCCGCCGACCAGCGCCGGCGGATGCGGGGCCGGGGTACGTCCGGCACGTGCCTGCAACCGGCCTCGTTTGGTGTCACGTATCTGTTTGTGTCGACCAGGGCGCACCTGTTCTCCTCGTCCCACCGACTCGCGTACATGCCCGGCGCCACAGGCATGAAGTGGGGGATGCCCGTGCCGGGGAAGCCAGGCACCCGCCGAGGAAGGGAGAAATCCCGCTTCTCCTATCGACCATAGTTGATCGATTCTTGTGGGCCAACTCGAACGTTTGCCGCCGAATCCGCCGGGATTCATCGGGAGCGAGTTCTGATCCTGGATGGCTTTCGCCTAATATCGAGGCCATGCAGGACCTCCGTAGGGCGTCGCAGACACGCGGTGCACGCCTTGTGCTCGCCGCTGTTGCGGTGGCGCTGTTCGGGCTCCTGTCGATGCACGGCTGGGGGTCTCACGCCAGCACACACATCGTCGGGGCGGTGCCCCACGGCGTGAGCATCGTGGCGCCCGCGGGCCACGGTGACGTGCACGGGCTATCGCCATTGAGCGGTGAGGGCGCGACTGACCAGTCCAGGACTCACACGACTGCGCAGACGCCCGGGGCCCCATTCGACGGCGTGGACGGAGACCTTCTGGGTCTGTGCCTTGCCATCCTCAGCGGATTGATTCTGGCCGTCGCTCTGCTCATGGCACGACGCGGCATCCAGATTCTTTGCACGTTGCTCCCCGCCTGGCCGAATCCGGTCTTCTACGGGCGCGACCGCGACCCGCCCGATCTTCTCCAACTCTGTGTGATCCGCTGCTGACAGGCGCCGCTACGAGCCACCCAACCGGGTGACTCGGGCTTTCGGCTGCCCAGATTCGGATCACACAGATGGAGTATTTCTCATGCCCAAGAAGACCCTAACGGCCGCCGTCCTCGCGGCCGTCCTGCTCGTCGTCGCGGCCGTGGTGCTTGTCCTCGCTGCACGTGGCGGCGATGACGACAGCCACACCTCCGATACGCACAACGATGCCGATGTCACGTTCGCCCAACAGATGATCCCGCACCACCAGCAGGCGATCGAGATGGCTGAGCTTGCCGAGACCCGGGCTGAGAGCCAGGAGGTCAAGGACCTGGCTGCCGACATCGAGGCAGCACAAGGCCCGGAGATCGAGACCATGACCGGCTGGCTCGAGAGCTGGGGCGAGGACGTCCCGGACGAGGGCATGCCCGGCATGGATCACGGCGACATGTCGTCGGAGGAAATGACCGGAATGATGTCGGAGGAGGACATGACCGCTCTGGAGAATGCCTCCGGCGCCGAGTTCGACCAGATGTTCCTCACGATGATGATCGAGCACCACGAGGGTGCCGTCGAGATGGCTCAGACCGAGCAGGCCGACGGCGAGTTCCCTGACGCCACGGCGATGGCCGAGGACATCGCGACTGCCCAGACCGAGGAGATCCAGACGATGCAGGCATTGCTCAAGTCCTGACCATCGTCCAAGCCGGGCAGGCATGCGCCTGCCCGGCAACCTCCCAACACCGGAGCATCTTCATGAACCGAACCTCCCGGCTCGCGATCGCGGTCGCAGTGGCGACGGCCTTCCTGGCAACCGCCTGCGCGGCGGACCCAGACCCCAACCCCTCAGCGGCAGCCGACAAAACCACCGACGACCGCTCGGTCGGCCACATCCATGGCCTCGGCATCGACCCCGCCGACAACAGTCTCTATGTCGCCACCCACTTCGGGCTCTTCCACGTTCCAGACACCGGCAAGCCGCGCCGAGTCGCCGACCGATGGCAGGACACCATGGCGTTCACCGTGGTTGGCCCTGGCCACTTTCTCGGCAGCGGACACCCCGACCTGACCGAAGACCTGCCGTCACATCTGGGGCTGATCGAGTCCACCGACGCAGGCGCAAGCTGGACACCGCTCGCGCTGCAAGGTGAGGCCGACTTCCACATCCTCGAACCGGCCGGCGACGTCCTCTACGGGTTTGACGCCACCACGAAGCGCCTGCTCCGCACCGAGGACCGGAAGCAGTTCGAGGAGATCTACGCAGGCGACCTCATCAGCGTCGCCGCCACCGGCGAAGCCGGCCAACTGTTCGCAACCACAGGCAAGGGCCAGCTGATCAGCATCGACGCGTCCTCGGGACAGACCCGCGAGCTCGGCGGCCCCATCACTGCCTACCTCGACGCCACTGCAGAAGGCGGCCTGGCAGGCATCGGCCCTGACGGTGTCGTTCGGATCAGTGACGACGCGGGCACGACGTGGCAGGAGGCCGGATCGATCGGTGGCCAGCCGGCGGCCTTCACGATCACCGAGCACGGCTGGTACGCCGCCACGTCGAACGAAGCATTCCACTCCGATGACAACGGCGAGACTTGGAAACAGGTCCTGTAGGTCGGGGAGACGATGAGCAAGCACCGAAATCCATCTCACCGACGCCGGCAACCTCGCCACGGCCGGCGTACGGCCGAGGGTTCCGCCGGCCACGCTGCGCTCGCGGTCCTTCTCACCGGCCTGGCGATCACCCTCCCACTCGTCGCCATGGCGCGCGACAGTCATCCCGCCACGAAGAGTGCGCGCGCCCCGACGTCGTCGATTGCTGCATCGCCCTCAGCTTCGCCGAGCTCCGGGACAACGCTCCCCGATGGCGAGGTCGCTGCAGCCGAGGGAGATGTCTCCCGACCCAGCACACCACCCGCGACGTCGATGGCGATACCTGAGCGCGGGTCGGGGAGCTTTGAGGTCGCGGCCGCTCCATCTGGTCCACTGGATGAGGCGACGACGTACCGAGTCGAGGTGGAAAAGGGACTGCCGTACGCCACCAAACAGTTCGCTCGATTCGTCGAGACGACTCTCGCCGACGACCGCGGCTGGGCGGCCGAACACCGGCTCGCACGTGTCGACGGCCACGCCGACCTGCGGATCGTCCTGGCCACGCCGGAGACCGCCGACACCTTGTGTGCTCCGCTTGACACCGATGGCAGGTTGTCGTGCCGCAACGGCAGCGATGTCGTTCTCAATGCCTGGCGGTGGCACTTCGGCGCCGACAGCTACGGCAACAAGCTGGTGGCCTACCGTCGCTACGTGGTCAACCACGAGACCGGCCACGCGCTCGGCTACCCGCATGCGGAGTGTCCAGGCGAGGGCGCGGCTGCTCCGGTGATGCTGCAACAGACCAAGGGGCTGGACGGATGCACCGCCAACCCGTGGCCCGCCCGGGTGGATCTGGCCGATCACTGACCTGAGCCCTGGATTGACTGAATGCTCGCCAAGCGGGCTGCATGGCCCAGCCACGGTGGGGTACCTGTTGGGCATCGGGCCAATTGGTTCGTGTACGACAGCACCATCGACGAGAGGAATGCTATGCACACCGTCGTGCAGATGCTGAAGACCTACCCCAAGGACCTGGGCGGCATCGACACCACCCAGCTCACGAAGACGATCCAGACGCTGGCCGAATGCGCTCAGGCCTGCACAGCGTGCGCGGACGCCTGCCTCAGCGAAGACAAGGTCGCCGACCTGACCAAGTGCATCCGCAGCAACCTGGACTGCGCCGATGCCTGCTCTGCGACCGTCAACGTCCTGTCGCGGCACACCGGCTACGACGCCAACATCACAAGGGCGTTCCTGGAGGCGTGCGCCACCACGTGCAAGGCGTGCGGTGACGCGTGTGCCCGCCACGCCGACATGCACGAGCACTGTCGCGTCTGCGCCGACGCGTGCCGAGCCTGCGAGCAAGCCTGCCGAGACCTGCTCGCAAACCTCGGCTGACCGAAGTTCGCCAACCGCTGAGGTCGATGACCGCGCTGAACGTTCCAGCGCACCCTCAGCGCCACATGTCGGTGCCAGCGATGAGTAGATCCGCTCGCAGCTGCTGTCGGATCTCGAGCAGCACCAGCAGGACGAGTCCTACCCCGATCACCCAACGCCGGCGTTGCGGCGTCCACGAGAACCTAAAGGTGAGCCACCGTCGGCCGAGGAGCCCGACCAGGCTACGCAGGACCGCGAGCACGGCGCCAGCAACGATGACGATACTGAGCGGGTTGTATCTCCACGCCTGGACGAGGTTGCCTTGGGCCGCGTAGCGAGCTGCTCGAGTGCCTCCGCAGAGCGGATCCATGATCCCGACCTTGTGCAACGGGCCGTGAAGATCGACGGGCGGAAGACCAATGAGCGCCATCGAGATGGCGGCGACGAGAGCCGCCAGAGCCAGGGCAGTGAGCCACCAATGGCGGTCGCGACACTCGACGTCGAGTCGCAAGAAGGGGCTGGTGGCGTCAGCTGCGTACGGCATACGGATCCTTGTCGGGCTGGAACGACTACGGCACAACTATGCCCCGCTCAGCGTCGAACCGGGGCGGACAGCGCCGCGCGCCGCCCGGTCCTTACGCCAGCCATATCTCGTCAGGCCGCGGGGCTTGTAGATGTTCAGCATCATGATGCCGATCAGCAAGACGAGCCCAACAACGGCGTGCAAGATATCGCTGCCCATCACCAGCAGTTCCCCCTCCCCCGCCGTTCGGGCCCGCTGGGTCTGAGCGGTGACGTCGGGCATGTGCATGATCAGGACTGTGGTGAGCACGACCGTGCCCACCAGCGAGATGACCACCCAGTAGTGACGCAGCAGTCCCCACTTCGTCACCGCGCCCATCAGCACGCCGGTGGCAAGCGATCCAAGAGCGAGCGGCACGATCGCGTACCAGCCGACGACCTCCATCCCGATCCACGATGCTCGAACAACCGCGGGATCGTCCGTGGCCGGCACCGCGAAGGCCAGCGCCAGATAGGCACAGATCGAGCCGATCCAGCCCACCGAGCAGCTCAAGTGCAGGGCAAGCAGGAGCCGTCGTAGCCGCGGGCCGACAATCACAGGCCGGTCCCATGATCGATCTCTTCCCCGATCGGGGCGGAGCGCATGCCGCCGATGTGGCGTCCTGGCCCGTGGTCGCCACCGAGGGCGAACATCGCCAGCAGGGCGATCAGCACCACTGCAAGCAGCACCACGAGAAGGTACTTGACCCACGACGGCATCCCCGGGGGTACGTCGTCGGGCTTCGGGCTGTCATCGGTGGCCATTTACTCAGTCCTCGTTTTGTAAGACAATGTGTCTACGTAAATATGCATGGTGTCTCCATGTAAGACAAGGCGTATCGTCGAGCCATGCCGAATCTCTGGAAGGACACGGTCGCCGAGCACCGGCGCGATGTCCGAGCGGCGATCCTCGAGACCGCCTGGATGCTGGCGGGCGAGCATGGTGTCCGTGGCGTGACGATGGGCCTCGTCGCCGAGCGGGCGGGTATCAGCCGGGCGACTCTGTACAAGTATTTTCGCGGTGTCGACGACATGCTCGTGGCCGGTCATGCCGAGCACGTCGCGCAGCACTTCACACATCTTGAGGGGCTCCGTGACGAGGCGAGCTCTGCCGGGGCCGGCCTGTACGCAATGCTCCAGGGTTATGCACGGATCTGTTTCCACCGAGGATCCTCAGCCGCGTCCGACCTACATGGCCTGGTCCACCGCGGAGACCAGCACCGGCGCAACAGCGCGGACCTGACCGTGCTGTTTGCCAAGGCCGTACGAGACGCGCAGGAATCCGGTCAGGTACGGCCCGACGTCGCGACCGAGGAACTGGCCGCCTACAGCATCCACGCGCTCGAGGCCGCCGGGCAGGCATCGGGGGCCGACGAGGTCGACCGCCTCGTCGACCTCGTCGCTGAATCTCTCCACCTCCGGGTGGAGACCGCCGGACCCGGTCACCATTAGGGCCCGACGGTCGATACCGTCCCGGACTGTCCGGACTCAGACGCAGGCGTGCACGGGCCAGCGACTTGGTGGACTCACACGGCGTGCACGCATGCGCACTGGCATGCAGCGAGGGTGCCTTCGGCGGTATCGGCGGCCGTACGGACGAGCACGTCGACTCCGCGGCCACGATCCGTGGTTCCGGCCGTGGTTCCGGCCGTGATTCCGGCGCTGACTCCGGCCGCGGTTCCGGCTGGCTCGGCGGCCGGCACGGTGTCGGCTGCGTCCACGTCGCGCGTCCACAGCACAGGTGCGGCGGTGGCGCCGATCGCGGCGAGGATGGCGAGGATGGTCCAGGTGGTGGTGAAGCCGGCGTTGGTGGCGACCCATCCTGCGATGGGATAGGTGATCAGCCAGGCGAGGTGGGACAGGGAGAATTGGGCGGCGAAGACTTGCGGGATGGCGTTGGGTTCGACCGACCCCCGGAGCACTTGTCCGGTCGGGGTGATGATGAGTGCCATCCCGGCGCCGATCGTGAGCCAGATGGCCGCGGTGAGCGGCGGTATGGCGAGACTCGCCGCGGCTGTCGCGAGTGCGACGAGGACCCCGGCCACCAGAACGGCAGCTCCGGTGAGCATGACGACCCGTTCGGCGACGCGGTCCAGGATCCTGGGGAGGGCGAGGGCCGCCAGGAGGGTGCCCGATCCTGAGGCGGCGAGCATCCAGGCCACGTCGGACTGGGTTCCGCCGAGCACGTCGCGGACGTAGTTGACGGTGTTGACCACGACGATGGATCCGGCGGCCGCGACCACGAGGTTCAAGGCCATCACAGCACGCAGACTGGGCGTGGCGGTGAAGGTTCGGATCCCTGAGACGACCCGGTCCAGGGGGCTGGTGTGCTGGCTGGGGCGGGCGTTGGGGATACGGGTCGAGAGCACCAGTATCGCGGAGGCAGCAAACCCGATCGAGGTGCCGAGGAACAGCAGATTGAAGGACATGACCGCGAGCGCGACACCTGCGAGCACCGGACTGAGCAGGCTCTCCATGGTGTAGGCGACCTGCGATGCGGAGAGTGCTCGGGTGTAGTCGGCCTCTTCGGTGACGATGTCGGGGATGACCGCCTGGAAGGTGGGAGTGAATGCCGCAGAGGCGGTCTGTAGCACACCGATCAGCACGTAGATCTGCCAGACCTCGGTGACGAACGGCAGGGCGAGCACCACCATGGCACGGACCACGTCGAGGACGGTGAGGAACAGGCGCCGAGGCAACCGATCAACGTACGCCGCTGCCAACGGCGCGACCACCACGTAGGCGACCATCTTGATGGTCAACGCGGTCGCGAGCACAGCACCTGCGCGAGGACCAGCCAGGTCGTAAGCAAGCAGACCCAGCGCGACCGTGGCCAGACCGGTTCCGAACAGAGCGATCACCTGCGCGCTGAACAGGCGCCGGTAGTCGCGGATCGCGAACAACCCCATGGCTCTAACCCTTTCTCAGGCC
>NZ_JBHVKN010000044.1:0-30066 GCF_042798075.1 Nocardioides sp. NPDC057772 | reverse complement strand
CGCTCGTCGCGTTCGATGAGGTGGACTCGCAGGCCGCGCGCCAGTCCTTCGGCGGCATGAGCGAGGCCGACGATCCCGGCGCCGATGACGACGAGGTCGGCAGCCGTGTCGGTGGAGGTCGTTTGAGTTGGCACGGCCCGAACACTTCTGTCTCACGGGAGACCCGGTCAACACCTCGGGCCAACATGTACAGACAAGTTAACCGGTCGTTTTCCTGCATCCCATGGCGGCTCACCAGCGTTCTCTCCATGTTCACAATGGGAGCGCTCCAACTTGTCTGATCAAGTTGTAACCTGCTCGCATGAGCCGCCCGCTGCACACCCAGGTCGCCGAGGCCATCCGCGCCCGGATCATCGGCGGCGAGCTGCCGACCGGCGCCCCGATCCCTTCGGAGGCACAGTTGTGCGAGCAGTTCCGGGCCTCCCGTGGCACGATCCGTACGGCACTGGCGACCCTGCGCCGCGAAGGCCTGCTCAGCGGCGGCCAGGGGCGTCCGCCGACCGTGCGCGACACCGCGCTCGGCCAGCCCTTCGAGCAGCTGATCTCGTTCAGCGCCTGGGTCCAGCAGATCGGCCACACCGCCGGCCAGCGCACGATCGAGGTGGCCCGCCGTGGCGCCACCGCCGCCGCTGCCGAGGCGCTCGGCATCGACGAGGGCGACCCGGTCGTCGACGTGCTCCGGTTGCGCCTCCTCGACGGCCACCCCGCGATGCTGGAGCGCAGCACCTTCGTCGAGAGCGTCGGGCGGCTGCTCTTCGACTTCGATCCCGACTCCGGATCGCTCTACGCCCACCTCACCAACGCTGGCGTCGACCTGCACGGGGCCCGGCACACCATGGACGCGGTCGCCGCCGACGAGACCGACGCCGACCTGCTCGACATCGCCGTCGGCAGCCCGCTGCTGCGCGAGCGCCGCCGAGCGACCGCCACCGACGGCACGCCTCTGGAGTACGCCGACGACCGCTATCGGCCCGACCGCGTCACCTTCACCATCGACAACACCCGCCCGTCCACGGCGGGCATCCGCACCGACGTACGCATCCTCAAGGAGATCTCGTGACCGCCCCCACGCCCAACGCCTTCGATCTTGCTGCCCTCGACATGGCCGGCACCACCGTCGACGAGGGCGGTCTCGTCTACGACGTGCTCGAGTCGACCGTCGCCGACGTCGCCGACCAGCCGGTCCCCCACGAACTGCTGCTCCGGTGGAAGGGCACCTCCAAGTGGGAGGCGATCCAGGGGCTGCTCCGTGGACTCGGCCAGGACCCGAGCACCGCTCAGGTGGACAAGATCTTCGACGGCTTCGGCGAACGCCTGGTCACCGCCTACCGCGAGACCCCGCCCCAGCCGTTCCCGGGCGTGCCCGAGATGTTCGCGACGCTGCGCTCGCGCGGGGTGAAGGTGGCACTGCAGACCGGCTACTCCGCCGAGATCGCCGCCGCCATCCTCGACGGCCTCGGCTGGACCGTGGGCCCCGGGGCCGACTCGACCGTGGACGCCGTCGTCACCTCCGACCTCGTCGCCGCCAGTCGCCCCGCCCCCTACCTCGTCTTCCACTGCATGGAGGCCACCGGCGTCACCGACGTACGCCGCGTGCTGGTCGCCGGCGACACCCCCAACGACCTCGGCGCCGGCACCAACGCCGGGGCCGGCTTCGTCGTCGGCGTCGCCACCGGCTCCTTCACCCACGACCAGCTCGCCACCGCGCCCCACACCCACCTCCTCCCCTCCACCGCCGACCTGGCGACACTCCTGTGAGCCGTGGTCCCTTGACTGGGCACAAACCAAGGCAAAGACTGACGTCATGGCACTGACCAAAAAGCAGAAGAAGGCGATCCTGACCACCGGCGCGCTCGCGGCCCAGGCAGCGGTCGCCCCGATGATCCTGCGTGACCTGCAGAAGCGTTCCGACGACGAGATCCGCGGACCGCGGGTCCTGTGGCGACTGTGGGGCAGCACCAACCTGCTCGGCGCGGCGGTCTACTGGTTCTACGGCCGCAAGCCGGCCTCGGTCTAGGCCTTCGCGACACCTCGAGGCTCGGTGAGGAGCCGGATCGCGAAGATCAGCTCCTCGACGTCGGCGAAGCGGCGCAGGTCGCAGCCGGTGCGCTCGGCGATGCGCTCGAGCCGGTGGTAGGCGGTGTTGACGTGGACGTGCAGCCGCTCGGCGGCGAGCTTGGCGTTCAGGTCGCAGGCGACGTACGCCAGCATGGTCTCGATCATCACGCTGTCCCGCGCGAGGTCCTCCTCGACGAACTGGCGCAGCGCGGGGCGCACCAGACGGCGGGCCGTCGGATCCTCGCGTAGCACCAGGTAGTCGATCGTCGAGATCATCGACAGCGCCATCACCCCGGGGTCGGCTCCGAGGACGTCGCGAGCGATCGCCGCCTCCGCGTACGCGGCGGGCACGGCGCCCAGACCGGTGTGCACCGTGCTGGCGCCCACGGCCAGCTCGAACCCCTCCCGGGCGAGCTGGCGGTGGAGGCGGCGCAGGTCGGGCACGATCGTCCTGACGTCGTCGGTGGCCACAGGCAGGATCCCGACGAGCTGCTCCTGGCGGATCACCATGACCCCCTCGCGCGAGGGTCCCAGCTCCGTACGCACGTGCCGCAGCGCCTCCCGCAGGCTCCATCCCGGGCGCAACGGCTGCACCGGCACCGCGACCAGGGCGATGACCCGGTCGTCGGGCTCGAGACCGCACCTGCGGGCGACCTCGAGCATCGGCCCCGGCCGGAGGCCGCGACCGGCGAGCAGGTCCTCGACCAGGTCCCGGCGGATCCGGTCGCCCTCGGCGAGCTCGACCTGATGAGCGGCAAGGTAGGCCTCGGCCGCGACCGTACTCCCGACCTCGATCACCTGCATCACGTGGGAGGCCACCGGCAGCGCCGCACGGCTGGTCTCCGGGTCAGCGGCGGCGATCTCCACGATACGTTCCCACAGCGCCACCTGGCCGATGCGGAAGGCCTGCAGGAAGTCGGCGAGCGCGACCCCCTGGCGAACCCGGCGAGTTGCCTGGTCAACGGTGAACTCGAAGTCCTCGCGCACGGCCGCGCGCCCCTCCTCCAGCGTGGTGAGCACCGCCAGGAAGACCGCCTCGGCGTGGTCGCCGACCTCCTTGCGCAGCTCGGGGTCGGGGCTGACGGCATAGGCCGGCACCTGATCCCAGTTGTGCTTCAGGAACAGCTCCACGGTGTGCGGGAGGTCCTCCCTGATGCCCGCGACGATGCGTCTGATCGGCTCCGTGCTCATCGCGCTCCCTCGTGTTTCGCTGGCGGTTGCGCCATCAACCAGATCAACGCGTCAGTGTGGCGACAGTCACGCCTCCGCCGGTGTGTGATCTGTCTCCATCCGGGGTGTCGCGCCCTCACACATTTCCCGACGCGCCCTTCCCAACCGAGATCTGGCTGGTGAATGGTGCTATGTGTCGGGGGTCACAAAACTCGGAACCTGCCCACGCCAGGAGTGATTGCACATGGGGATGCACAACCCGGAGGGCCCTGCTCGGGTCTCCAGACGCTCGTTCGTCGGATACGTCGTCGGCGGCGCGACGCTGATCGCCGCAGCTGATCTGGGCCTGGCGCCGCCCGCGGCCCACGCGGCGCCGATCCCGTCGGTGCCGCAGATCCCCGAGCTCTACGACCTCAACGACTTCCTGACCCACTGTGCGGCGCCGACCTCGAACCTGATCGCGATCGAGGTCGACGAGAAGGGGCACGCTCACTTCGCGCTGCCGCGGATGGAGGTCGGGCAGGGCATCACCACGGCCGTCGCCATGCTGATCGCCGAGGAGCTGGACCTCCCGGTCGACCACGTGCACGTGACGCTGGCGCCGGCTCGCCCGGAGCTGCTCTTCAACCAGCTGACCGGCGGCTCCAACACGATCATCTCGATGTACACCCCGGTCCGCGTCGCCGCCGCGATCGCTCGCAAGGCGCTCCTCGAGGCGGCCGCCATCATGCTCGGGGGCACGGTGGCACAGCTGGTCTCCAAGGGTGGCGTGATCAGCGCTCCGGACGGGTCCTCGGTGACCTACGGCGAGGCGGCCGCGAAGGCGGCCAAACCGACCACCGAGAAGGTCGAGGTCGAGCTCAAGGAGACCTCCGAGCACACCGTCGTCGGCAAGCCCCACCGGCGCGTCGACGCCCGTGCGGCCGTGACGGGCAAGAAGAAGTTCGCGATGGACCTCGACATCCCCGGCGCGCTGCCCACGATGGTCTGCCGGGCGCCCGAGCTCAACGGCACCCCGGCCGAGATCCGGAACAAGGGCGAGGTCGAGAAGATGCCGGGCGTCACCCACGTGGCGATGATCCCGACCGGCGTCGCGGTGCGGGCCAAGACCTTCGGGCAGTGCATCGACGCCGTACGCGCTCTGGATGTCACCTGGAACTCCGGCACCGTGACCACGATGTCGGCCGACGACGTCCGGGCCGAGCTCAGGGCCGGGCAGATCCCGCTGGCTGTGCCCAAGGTCGGCGCCACCTCCGTCGACGGCGAGTTCACCTTCCACTTCCGCAGCGGCTCGGCTCTCGAGCCCAACTGCGCGGTCGCCGACGTACGCGGGGACTCGGCGACGATCTGGGGCGGGCTGAAGTCGCCGATCGACGCCCAGGGCCGGGTTGCGAAGGCGGTCGGCCTGAGCCAGGACAAGGTGAAGGTCAACGTCGTCCAGGGCGGCGGGTCCTTCGGGCGCAAGCTCTTCAGCGACGCCGCCGTCGAGGCCGCGCACGCGTCCAAGGCGTTCGGCGCACCGGTCAAGTTGATGTGGCACCGCGCCGACGAGCCGCGCCAGGGCCGCGTGCACCCGATGGCGGTCTCCCAGATCCGGGCGACCGTGCTGGCCGGCAGCGTGCTCACCTTCGAGCAGCGCCACGCCAGCGTGGCCTGCGACTTCACCCACGGCCTGGGGGAACGGCTGACCGCCGAGGTGGCAGCGCTGCCGCCCGGGCTCTCGAACCTCAGCTTCTCGGAGTCGATCTTCCTTCTCGCCACCGAGCTGCCCTACAACTTCGGGGTCATCACCCAGCTGCTCAACGAGCCGAAGCCCGCGGTCGACCGGTTCAACACCAGCTCGGTGCGCAACATCTACTCCCCCGACGTCGCCACCGCCAGCGAGCTGATGGTCGACCAGCTCGCCAAGAAGCTGAAGCAGGACCCGGTCACCTTCCGGCGCAACTACCTCAAGAGCGACGTGGTCAAGCGAGTGCTCGACCGTGCCGCCGAGATCGGTGACTGGGGACGCTCGATGCCCGCCGGCACGGCTCAGGGCATCGCCATTCACAAGGAGTACAAGGGCGCCACCGCCGTCCTCGTCGAGATCGACTGCCGCCCGGAGACGGTCAACCGCAAGGTGCGCGACGCGGTCACCGGACCTCGGGTCACCAAGGCGGTCATGGTCGCCGACGTCGGCCTGGTGATCAACCCGGCCGGGGTGAAGGCCCAGATGATGGGCGGCTTCTCCGACGGGATGTGCCAGGCGCTGACCTACAGCAACCACCTGGTCGACGGCCACTTCCTGGAGGCCAGCTGGGACAACTCGGCCTACACCCGGCAGTGGAACACCCCGTTCGAGTTCGAGTGCGAGGTGATCGAGTCGCACGGCAGCCAGCCGGGCGGTGTCGGCGAGGCCGGCGTGGCCGCCTCGATGGCCGCGGTCGCCTGCGCCTACGCCCGCGCGACCGGTGAGATGCCCACGGAGTTCCCGATCAACTTCCGCGAGCCGCTCCACTTCGAGCCCAAGTCCTTCATCCCGTCCGTCCCCGAGTCGCCGACCGACGGCCTCGCCTACACGTTCTGAGGTTCTGCGATGCCCACTCACACCTTCCAGCTCAACGGCGAGTCCGTCACCGTCGACGTCGAGGACGACGTACGCATCCTGTGGGTCCTGCGCGACATCCTCGGTGTCACCGGCCCGAAGTACGGCTGCGGCATCAACGTCTGCAAGGCCTGTACGTCGCACATCAACGGCAAGGCCTTCAACCCGTGCTCGGTGCGGGTCGCCGACATCGGCGCCGACGACGAGATCACCACCATCGAAGGTCTCGCCGACACCGCGCCGGGTGAGGGCCTGCACCCGATGCAGGAGGCCTGGCTCGAGCACGACGTCGCCCAGTGCGGCTACTGCCAGCCCGGCCAGATCATGGCCGCCGTCGCCCTCGTCAACAAGGTGCGCGAGGAGGGCCGAGCCATCACCGAGGACGACCTCGACACGATCCGCAACGTCTGTCGCTGCGGCACCTACTCCCGGATCCGCGAGGCCATCAAGACCGGCCAGGAGGCGATGGCCCGGGGGCTCTAGCCCTGGTCGGTGCCCGAGAGCTCCTGCTCCGCGCTTCGCGCGGTCGCTCTCTCGCTCGGCACGAACGGACGAGCAATCTCGCCGCTCGGCCTCGCTACGAGCGTCTCGATCCGCTCGACCTTCGCGGTGAGCTGGCCGGTGTAGCCGGGCCGGATGTCGGCCTTGAGCACCAGCCCGACCCGCGGGGAGACGGCGGCGACCGCGTCGACGCACTGCTTGATGACACCCATGACCTCGTCCCACTCACCCTCCAGGTTGGTGAACATGGCGTTGGTCTCGTTGGGCAGTCCGGACTCGCGGACGATGCGGATCGCCTCCGCGACGGAGGCGGCCACCGAGCCGTCGGGGTCGTCGGTGGTCGTCGGGGCGATCGAGAAGGCGACGAGCATGTCGAAACAGTATCCAAACGCTTCCCGCGGCTGCATATAGTGGCGCCGCCGGGGGCCGAAGGTGCCACAGCCGGTGAGAGAGGAACCGATGAGTGAAGGACTCGACCGGCTCGCTGCCACGCTCGGCGTGCCGGCCACGCGGCTCGCGCCGCTGGAGGCGTACGACGACCAGCAGCTGGACCGGTTCAACGATCTGGTGCGGGACGCGATGACGGCGGAGGACAAGGCCTTCGACGCCTCGCTCGACGAGGCGCTGAAGCTGGTGCCGAAGATGCTGCGTGGGGTCGTCCAGAAGATGCTCGGAGGCGCCCGATGACCGCTCTGACCAGTGCGCTGGAGATCACCAAGCTCGCCCACGAGATGCAGGTTGACGAGGCCGAGCTCGCCTTCCTGTCCACGACCTCCCCCGCAGACCTCCGCGACCTGCGCGCGATCGTCTCCCACTCGATGTTCAGCCGCAACGAGTCGCGGGTGAAGGGGCTGGCCGCGGTCAGCAAGAAGCTGCCGGCGGCGGTCACCGCGAAGATCACCGAGATCGCGATGGGCCCGATGCTCAGCGCCCGCGTCGCCGCGGTGATGGACCCCGCCGACGCCGCGAAGCTGGCCGGCCACCTGAAGCCGGAGTTCCTCGCCCAGCTCTCCGTCCACCTCGACCCGAGCCGGGTCGAGGCGATCATCGCCAGGCTCGACCGGAGCCTGGTGGTCGATGTCGGCCGCCGGCTCCTGGCCGACGGTCATGTCCTCACCCTGGCCAGGTTCACCGGCGTCGTCGGTCCGGAGACGTCGCTCCAGGTGATGGACGGCGCCTCCGGTGAGGAGATCCTCCAGGTCGCGCTCTTCCTCGACGACACCTCCGTGCTCGACCCGATCATCGCCGGCCTCTCCGACGAGACCTTGGCCGAGGTGGTCGCCGCCACCGGCGACCAGGGCGAGGCGGCCGACGCGCTCTTGGCCACCCTCTCCGAGGACAGCCGCGCCAGGATCGCCTCGCTCGCCTGAGAGATCGCGCGGGTCGCGGGCCCCGGTGACGTCACGGCGCCCACCGGGGTTCGCTCACGTGAGCGTTGTCTGAACGACTCCCGGGTAGCCTTCCGCACAGGCGGGAAGCCTGATTTCGTCGGGCCGTGAACACTCCACGCTCTCTTGTCGTCCGCGTCCTGACCGCGCTCGCCCTCATCGCGCTTCCCGCGCTCACCGCCGCGGGCCCGGCCCAGGCCGCCACGCACGGGAAGCCCGCTCAGGTCGGTGCGCCGTACTCCCTCCTGCAGATGAACCTCTGTCTCAGCGGCGGTGCCCGCTGCTACCCCGGCACCGAGTACCCGAAGATCCTCGACGAGGCCGTCGAGCGCATCCAGGAGAACGACGTCAACGCGGTGACCTTCAACGAGGCCTGCAGCGGCGACGTCGAGAAGATCGCCGAGCGCACCGGCTACCACATGCGGTTCGCGACCGTGCTCTACCCGACGGATCCCTACCGGTGCAAGACGCCCGGCGGCCGCGGCGTCTTCGGCAACGCCGTGCTCACCAAGGACGCCATCATGAGCTCCCAGGACGGGGCGTACTCGCGCTGGAACGGCTCCGAACAGCGCCGCTGGCTCTGTGCGACCACCGCGCGCGGCGTGGACGTGTGCACCACCCACCTGTCCACCGACGGCGAGGCCGACCCGGCCTCCGCCAACAACCTCCAGTGCGGCGAGCTCCGCGCGGTGCTCGAGTCCCGCGCGAATCCGACGATCTTCGGCGGCGACATGAACCGGCAGGCCTCCTGCGCCCCTGAGGGCTTCTGGACGCTCACCGACGACGACGCCGTGCAACTGCCCGGCATCCAGCACATCTACGGCGACATCGGCGACCCGACCCTCGAGATCGAGCGCGCCACCTACACCGATCACGATGTGATGATCGCCCGCACCGTCATCCCCAAGCCCTGATCGGTCTTCTGGAATAGGACGCGGAACGGCCCGCCACCCTCTCGGGTGACGGGCCGTTCGCTCACCAGGGTCAGTTGTTGACCAGGCTGCGCAGGACGTACTGCAGGATGCCGCCGTTGCGGTAGTAGTTGGCCTCACCGGGGGTGTCGATGCGGACGACCGCGTCGAACTCGACACCGGTGTCGGTGGTGACCTTGACCGTCTTCGGGGTGCGGCCCTCGTTGAGCTCGGTGATGCCGGTGATGGAGAAGGTCTCCTCGCCGGTCAGGCCGAGGCTGTCGGCGTTCTGGCCCGCCGGGAACTGCAGCGGGATGACACCCATACCGATGAGGTTGGAGCGGTGGATGCGCTCGAACGACTCGGTGATGACGGCCTTGACGCCCAGCAGCGAGGTGCCCTTGGCGGCCCAGTCGCGCGAGGAGCCGGAGCCGTACTCCTTGCCGCCGAGGACGACCAGCGGGGTGCCGGCCGCGGCGTAGTTCTGCGCGGCGTCGTAGACGAAGCTGACCGGAGCGTCGGGCTGGGTGAAGTCGCGGGTGTAGCCACCCTCGGTGCCCGGCGCGACCTGGTTCTTGATCCGGATGTTGGCGAAGGTGCCGCGGATCATGACCTCGTGGTTGCCTCGGCGCGAGCCGTAGGAGTTGAAGTCACGCTGCTCGACACCGTGCTCGAGGAGGTACTTGCCGGCGGGCGAGTCCTTCTTGATGTTGCCCGCAGGGCTGATGTGGTCGGTGGTGACCGAGTCGCCCAGCTTCAGCAGGACGCGCGCACCCTCGATGTCGGTGACCGGCGCCGGGGTCTTGGCCATGCCCTCGAAGTAGGGGGCCTTGCGGACGTAGGTCGACTCCTCGTCCCAGGTGAAGGTGTCACCGGTCGGGGTCGGGAGGTTCTGCCAGCGCTCGTCGCCCGCGAAGACGTCGGCGTAGTCCTTGGTGAACATGTCGGAGGAGATCGCGGTGGCGATCGTCTCCTCGACCTCGGCCGGGGTCGGCCAGATGTCCTTGAGGAAGACGTCGTTGCCGTCCTGGTCCTGGCCCAGCGGGTCCTCGAACAGGTTCATGTTCATGTTGCCGGCGAGGGCGTAGGCGATGACCAGCGGCGGCGACGCGAGGTAGTTCATCTTCACGTCGGGGTTGATACGACCCTCGAAGTTGCGGTTGCCGGACAGGACCGACACGACGGCGAGGTCGTTGTCGTTCACCGCGGCGGAGACCTCGGGGATGATCGGGCCCGAGTTGCCGATGCAGGTCACGCAGCCGTAGCCGACGAGGTTGAAGCCGACCTTCTCCAGGTAGGGGGTGAGCCCGGCCTTGTCGTAGTAGTCGGTGACGACCTTGGAGCCCGGCGCCAGGGTGGTCTTGACCCACGGCTTGCGGGTCAGGCCCTTCTCGACGGCCTTCTTCGCCAGCAGCGCGGCGCCGATCATGACCGACGGGTTGGAGGTGTTGGTGCAGGAGGTGATCGAGGCGATCGTGACCGCGCCGTTCTCCAGCTCGAACTCGGTGCCGTCGGCCAGCTTGACCGGGACCTTCGCGTCGGTCGCCGAGGTGTAGCTCGGAAGGTGACCCTCGAAGGACGTCTTGGCGTCGGTGAGCTCGACGCGGTCCTGCGGACGCTTCGGCCCGGCGATGCTCGGGACGACGGTGGAGAGGTCGAGCTCGAGCTTCTCGGAGTAGCGCGGCTCGGCAGCCGGGTCGTGCCAGAGGCCCTGCTCCTTGGCGTACTTCTCCACCAGGGCCAACTGCTCCTCGGAGCGGCCGGTGAGCTTGAGGTAGTTGATGGTCTCCTCGTCGACCGGGAAGATCGCGATGGTGGAGCCGAACTCCGGCGACATGTTGCCGATGGTGGCGCGGTTGGCCAGCGGCAGCGCGGTCACGCCCGCGCCGTAGAACTCGACGAACTTGCCGACCACACCGTGCTTGCGCAGCATCTCGGTGATGGTGAGCACCAGGTCGGTGGCGGTCGAGCCCTCGGGCAGGTCGCCGTGGAGCTTGAAGCCGACCACGCGCGGGATCAGCATGGAGACCGGCTGGCCGAGCAGCGCGGCCTCGGCCTCGATGCCGCCGACGCCGAAGCCGAGGACGCCCAGGCCGTTGACCATGGTGGTGTGGGAGTCGGTGCCGACACAGGTGTCGGGGTAGGCCTGCAGCTCGCCGTCGACCTCACGGGTGAAGACGGTGCGGGCCAGGTGCTCGATGTTGACCTGGTGGACGATGCCGGTGCCCGGCGGGACGACCTTGAAGTCCTCGAAGGCGGTCTGGCCCCAGCGCAGGAACTGGTAGCGCTCGCGGTTGCGCTCGTACTCGATCTCGACGTTGCGCTCGAAGGCCTCCGGCGTGCCGAAGACCTCGGCGATCACGGAGTGGTCGATGACCATCTCGGCCGGCGAGAGCGGGTTGATCTTGGTCGGGTCGCCACCGAGCTCGGCCGCGGCCTCGCGCAGCGTGGCCAGGTCGACGATGCAGGGCACGCCGGTGAAGTCCTGCATGATCACGCGCGCCGGCGTGTACTGGATCTCCTTGTCGGGCTCGGCGGTCTCGTCCCAGCCCGCCAGGGCCTTGATGTCGTCGGCGGTGATGTTCGCGCCATCCTCGGTGCGGAGGAGGTTCTCCAGCAGCACCTTCAGGGAGAAGGGCAGCGACGCGACGTCGAGGCCCTCACCCTTGACCGCATCCAGGCGGAAGATCTCGTAGGACTTACCGTCCACGTCCAGGGTGCTCTTGGCACCGAAGCTGTCCTTGCTGGCCAACGCGTTCATCTCCTTGCTCGCGTCCACAGTGACGTACGTTCTCAAGTCTTTGGAGCCCATCCTGCCCCGGCCACCCACGCCGGGAAAACAAAGGCTCACCTAACCCTTTGCGGCGGTCACCCGCCCGATCTCTTGATATCAAGATACATGATGTCGAACGACAATTCGAATCACCCGGCGCGCCGTGTTGTGACCACCGCCGCTGACAGCGATCCTCGGATGCACCATGATGGGTCCGACCGGGCCACCCGTCGGGCCGCAAACTCGTCGGGCACGAAGTGATGCGAGGAGAGCGTTGAGCACCCTGATCGCCGTCGTGGCGCTGGTGATCGCCGTGGCCGCCGCCGCTGTCGCCTGGCGCCTGCGGCGCGCCAACAAGGCGCTGCGTGCCGAGACCATCGGCCTGCTGTGGCGCCTGGAGCAGGCCGACATCTCGGCGCCGCGCACCGCCTACGCCGACCTTCCACCCGAGGACCGGCTGCTGAGCATCCGCATCCTCAACCCGCTCGAGCTGGCCTCCGCCCAGACCAAGGCGGCCACGATGCTCCACAAGGTGCGCCCGGCACTGCTCTCGAAGATGGTCTACGACCAGGCGGCCGAGTCGCTGCGCGAGCGGCTCGCCGACGAGGGCGTCGTGGCCGAGGTGAAGGTCCATGCTGGTCGCTAGCCTCGCGCTGATCGCCGCTGTCGGCTCCGCCGTCGTCGTCGGCCTCGCCTTCGCGGAGCAGCGCCGACTCGATCGGGCGCTGGAGGACGTACGCCTCGGGGACCTGAAGGCGCGCACGTCCCGCGCCGAGGCCGAGCGCGCCGCCAACTGGCTCAGCCCGATCACCGACCCCTTCGCGGAGGCGACCCGCTCCGTCGCCGGCGCGCTGGCGCGGGTGGTCCCCTCCTCCGGCCGGCGCGGCACGCGCGTCCTCAACGCGATGCCGGCCACGACCACCGGCGAGCTGCTGGGCACCCTCGGACCGCACCTCGACGAGGCCGTCCTGGACCGCCGCCAGCTCATCACCGACCTCTCCGACGATCCGACGATGGCGATGCGGATCGTCGTCGACGAGCGTTAGTCCAGACTCTCCAGCCGCGCGCGGAGGCGCGCGCGCTCGTCGTCGGTGAGCGGCACCTCGAGCTCCTCGACGTAGCCCATCACCTCGTCGATCCCGATCTCGCGGTGCTCGGTCTCCTCGCCCGGGCGGCGGATGGTGACGGTGTGGTTGGTGAGGCTGACGTGTCTGTCCGCGAGCAGCTTGGTCACGATCAGACGGTGGCGGAAGTGCACCGTCGGGTGCGTACTGGTGTAGTGGTGGCCGAGCGCGACGTCGCTGGGCACGACCAGCGCCTCGTCGTGGGTGTGCATCAACTCCCAGCCGTCGTCCTTGGCCCGTTCCAGCGCCCAGCCGTGCTCGCCCCAGCGCACCCGGTGGGCGATGCCTCGGACCTCGTCGACGGCACCGTCGACCATCGGGATCGGCCGCCACACGCTCAGCCCGAACCCGGGGTCGGCCAGCAGCCGCTCGCCGTCGAGGTCGACCACGACCACCAGGTGCGTACGTCCCGCCGCGGTCGGGTCGGGACCCACGCGCGCGAGCCGCCGCTCGACGGCGAAACCGAGCCGGTCCAGCACCGCCCCGAGCAGCGTCCCGTGCTCGAAGCAGTAGCCGCCTCTCCCCCGCCCCACGAACTTCGCCTGCACGTCGGGCAGGTCGACTCCGGGATGCTGGTCGAGCAGCACGTCGATGTTGTCGAAGGTGAAGGTGCGCAGGTGGGCGTCGTAGACCTCCTCCAGCGCCTCCCGTGACGGCCCTGGCGGCTCGGTCACCCCGATCCGCTCCAGATATGCCGTCAGGTCGAGCCGGTCGGTGCCCCACAGATCATCGCTCACGGCAGCATCTCAACGCCGATGGCCGAGACGCGCAACTGATATCGACGCGTCAGAGCATCACCAGAACCGAGATGGCCTTCCGGTCAGCGCTGGGCGGCGACCGCTTCGCCGATCACCGTGGCGGCGTCGGCGAAACCGCCGGGGCTGGGCCCGGTGAAGTTGAGGCGGAGATACGGACCTGCGGGTTCGGCTGCGAACCACTCGTCACCAGCCGCCACATAGACGCTGGCCGCCTTGCAGTCACGGACCAGGCGATGAACGTCGATCCCGTCGGGCAGCCGGGCCCAGAGGTGGATCCCACCCGGTGGAAGGGTGCCGATGTCCAACGCCGGGGCGTGTTCGGCGAGGCTCGCGGCGAGCAGGTCGCGCCGTTCCTTCAACGCCCGGCGTAGGCGGCGGAGGTGGGTCGGCCAGCCCGGGTCGCTGACGACGTCGAGAGCGGTTGCCTGCAGGATCGCGCTGACGTAGGCGGACTCGGCCGCCTGGTCGGCGAGGATCCGTTCGCGCGCCGGACCGCGAGCGATCACGGCCGCGACCCGGACGGCCGGCGACATCGACTTGGTCAGGGAGCGAACGTAGACGACGTGCCCGTCGTGATCGTCCACCGCGACCGGCCGTGGCACGGTGGTGATGGCCAGGTCGTGGGCCCAGTCGTCCTCGATCAGGAACGCACCGCGGTCGCGGACGACGTCGAGCACCTCACGCGCACGCTCGGGGCTCCACTGGACGCCGGTCGGGTTGGCGTAGTTCGGCTGGGCGTAGAACGCGCGTGCGCCGGTCTCACGGAAAGCACGGTCGAGCTCGTCGGGGTCGGGGCCGTCGGTGTCGCCGGGTACCGGGACGAGGCGTACGCCGGCCAGATGCGCGGAATGGATCGCGCCCCAGTAGGTCGGCGACTCGATCAGCAGCGCGCCGCCGGGCGGCACCAGGGCGCGAATGATCGAGGTCAGCGCGCTCTGGCTGCCCGGCGTGATCACGACGTCCGAGAAGCCCGGAGCGGCGGTGCCCGCGGGGGTCAGCGCCGTGAGCTCGGCTGCGAACCAGGCCCTCAGCTCCGGCAGTCCCGCAGTGGGTGGCCGCGCGGTGGCGGCGGCGCTGCGCGCGGCCCGGCCGAGCGCAGCACGCACGAGGCGGTCGGGGAGGAGGCCGGGCTCGGGATAACCCCCGTGGAGCGCGTACGCCTCAGGCGGAGCGGTCAGCAGCGGCTGGCTGCTCCTCGGCAGCGTGAACCGGGGCGTACGCAGCGCCGCGCTCTGCCAGCCGTAGTCCACCGTGCGCACGACGCGCTCGGCTCGCACGAACGTGCCGACCCCGGGCCGCGACTCGGTCAGACCCTCGGCGGCCAGGCGGCGCAGCGCCTTCTGCACCGTCACCGGGCTGGCGGCGTACCGGGCGACCAAGTCGCGTGAGGACGGAAGCCGGGCACCGGGCGCGGCGGCCGAGATCCATCTGCGCAAGTCATCGACGATCCGGGCGGTGCTATCGTTCGACATGACAACGAATAGTAGCGCTATCCTTTCTCGGCGCACTCCGCTACCGAGCGCTTCCGGCGGACCGAGCGGTTTGTTCTGGGGCTTCGTCGGCATCGTCGCGTTCTCGCTGACCGTGCCGATGACCCGGATCGCCGTCGGCGGCCTCTCCCCGCTGCTCATCGGCGCAGGCCGCGCGGTCGTCGCGGCACTCCTCGCCGCACTCGTCCTCGCCATCACCCGACAACCGCTCCCCGCCCGACCGTCGGTGTGGGCACGGCTGGCGGTGGTCGCAGGTGGGGTGGTCGTGGGCTTCCCGGTCCTGACCTCGTACGCGCTCGGGACGGTCCCGGCAGCGCACGGTGCGGTGGTGATCGCGGTGCTCCCGGCGGTCACCGCGGTCGCGGTCGTGCTGCGAACGGCGGAGCGGCCCTCGTACGCATTCTGGTTCTTCTCCGTCGTCGGGGCCGCCGTGGTGGTCGCGTTCCTCGCCGTGCAGGGCGGCGGACTCGGGCAGATCCACCTGGCCGACCTGCTGCTGATCGCCGCGGTGTTGGCCTGCGCGCTCGGCTACATGGAGGGCGGGCTCCTCTCCCGAGAGCTCGGCTCGTGGCAGACGATCAGCTGGGCGCTCGTGCTCGCCTCACCGCTGATGGTCGCCCTCACCGCGGTGGCGCTGGTCCAGCAGCCGCCCTCAGCGACCCCGGGCCAGATCGCGGCCTTCGGCTATCTGGCGGTGGTGAGCATGTTCCTCGGCTTCTTCGCCTGGTACCGCGGTCTCGCGATCGGTCCGATGACCACCGTCTCCCAGATCCAGCTCCTCCAGCCCGTGCTCACGATCACCTGGGCCGCCCTGCTCCTCGGTGAGCATGTCGGCACCGCGACCCTCATCGGCGCGGTCGCCGTCATCATCTGTGCAGCCGGCGCCGTCCGCTCTCGAAACGTTCAGCGGCCTCAGGCCGCAGATCTCTCCAGCAGAGCGACGGCCTCGACGTGGTGGGTCATCGGGAACAGGTCGAAGGCGCGCAGCGAGCGCAGCCGGTAGCCGAGCTCGGCGAAGATCGAGACGTCTCGGGCCAGGGCGGCGGGGTCGCAAGCGACGTAGGCGACCTTCTGTGGCGTACGTGCGACGACGGCCTCGACGACGGCCCGGCGCGCGCCCTCACGGGGCGGGTCGAGGACGACGAGGTCGACAGGACCCTCCTCGAGGCGACCCAGCACCGTGCCGACGTCGCCCGCGGCGACCTCGGCCGCGGGAACGTTGCCGACCGAGAGCGCGGAGGCGGTCGGATCGCCCTCGACCGCGACGACGCGTCCGGACGGGCCCACGGCGTCGGCGAGGAAGGCGGAGAAGAGTCCGACCCCGGCGTAGAGGTCCAGGACGGTCTGGCCCGGCGCCGGCTCCAACGCAGCCAGCACCGCCGAGACCAAGGCCGTCGGCGCACCCGGGTGCACCTGCCAGAAGCCGTCGGCGGCGACCTCGAAGGAGTGCTTGGCACCCCCGAGCTCGACTGTCTCCACGACCGTCCCGGCACCTGGTTCGCGGGCGTCCTCGGTGGCGATCAGGCAGTCGTCGACCGGGATCACATCATGGGAACGGTAGCGCCGCATCCCGCGGCCACCGCCCGGCGCGGTGGCGTAGCGCTGGCGGGTGCGCCACCGCAGCCCGTCCACGTCGCCGGGGACCGCCTCGACGACGAGGCCGGCCACCAGCGGGTCCTCGGCGGAGAGTCCGCCCAGCCGCACCAGCTGCTCGCGCAGCACCGTCGCCTTCAGATCGCGCTGCGCGGGCAGCGAGACGTGCTGGAAGTCGCAGCCGCCGCACAGACCGGGGCCGGCGTAGGGGCACGCCGGAACGACCCGTTCCGGCCCGGCCGAGACCACCGAGACGGCGTCCCCGCGCCAGAACCGGTCACCGGCGGTCCCCTCGGTGATCTCGAGAACGACCTGCTCGCCCGGAAGGGCGTGACGCACGAAGACGACGCGGGAGTCCTCGCCGACCGGCACCCGGGCGACGACGTGACCGCCGTGCGCGACGGGGCCGACCTCGACCTCGAACCGCTTGCCGACGTACGACTCGCCCTTCGACGCCTTCTGACGGGGCCGCCGGCCACGGGGCGCCGGGCGCCGGGTCCGGCTCATCGCCGGCCGCTTCCGCGGCGCAGGCCCGGCGCGAGCCAGTACTCCTCGCGCATCTCCTCGGCGCGCTCCTTGCCGGAGGCGAGCTGGTAGGGCACCGAGATGACCATGACGCCCGGGGTGAACAGCAGGCGGCCCTTGAGCCGCAGCGCGGTCTGGTTGTGCAGGAACTGCTCCCACCACCGGCCGACGACGTACTCGGGGATGTAGACGGCCACGACGCCGCGCGGGTTGGCGTCACGGATCGCCGAGGCGTACTCGACGACGGGGCGGATGAGCTCGCGGTAGGGAGAGTGGAGCACCTTCAACGGCATCGGCAGGTTGCGCTCGTCCCACTGCTTGAGCAGCTCGGCGGTGTCGGAGTCGCTGGTCGAGACCGTCACCGCCTCGAGCGCGTTCGGGCGCGAGGCCTGGGCGAAGGCAAGCGCCCGCAGGGTCGGCTTGTGGAGCTTGGAGACCAGGACCATCGCGTGGACACGGGTGGGGAGCACCCGGTCGCGCTCGTCAGCCGCGAGCTCGAGGGCGACGTTGTCATAGTGGCGACGGATACCGGTCATGAGCAGGAACGCGAATGCCATCGCGACGATCGAGATCCACGCACCATGGGTGAACTTGGTGATCAGCACGACGACCAGCACGACCCCGGTGACCGAGAGGCCGAAGGCGTTGATGAACCGGCTGGTCTGCATCTTCGCCCGGACGACCGGGTCCCGCTCATCCCGGAGCAGCCGGGTCCAGTGCCGCACCATGCCGGTCTGGCCGATCGTGAACGCCACGAAGACGCCGACGATGTACAGCTGGATCAGGCGAGTCACCTGGGCGTCGAAGGCCACGATCAGCAGGATCGACAGGCCTGCGAGGATCACGATCCCGTTGCTGTAGGCGAGCCGGTCACCGCGAGCCGCGAAGGCCCGCGGCGCGTAGCCGTCCTTGGCCAGGATCGAGGCGAGCACCGGAAAGCCGTTGAAGGCGGTGTTGGCCGCCAGCAGGAGGATCAGGCCGGTGGAGAGGGTGATCACGAAGAATCCAGGCGGGAAGTTCTCGAACACCACATGGGCGATCTGGCCGACCAGCGGCGCCTGGTGGTAGTCCACGAGCTGCTCCCCGTTGGGGCCACGCAGTTGATGTTCGGGGTCCTCGACCACCTGAGCGTGGATGATGTTGGCGAGGGCCACGATCGACATCGCGAGCGTGATCGCGATCGCCCCGAGGAGTGCCAGAGTGGTGGCAGCGTTCTTGCCTTTGGGCTTGCGGAAGGCGGGGACCCCATTGGCGATCGCCTCGACTCCCGTGAGCGTCGCACATCCCGAGGCGAATGCGCGCAGCAGAAGGAAGGCTGCGGCCACGCCCGCGAACCCGTCGGCGAACTCCGGCTCGGCGATCACCGTGAGGTCGGCGCTCTCGGCCCGACCCAGGCCACCGCCGAGGAAATGCTGGCCGAGTCCCCACGCCACCATGCCGAGCATGGAGAAGATGAAGATGTAGGTCGGTATCGCGAAGGCGGTTCCGGACTCGCGGACGCCACGCAGGTTCATCGCGGCGAGGAAGAGCACCGCCGCGGTCGCGATCAGCACCTCGTGACCACGGGCGAGATCGACCGTCGTGGCCAGATACTGGGCCGCCGAGGAGATCGACACCGCGACAGTCAGCACGTAGTCGACGAGCAACGCACTGGCGACCGTCAGCGCCGGCTTCGCCCCGAGGTTGGCACCGGCCACCTCGAAGTCGCCGCCGCCGCTCTGGTAGGCCTGCACGTTCTGGCGGTAGGACAGCACCACCGCCAGCATCACGAACCCGACGATGATCGCGATCTTCCAGGAGAACGCGTAGGCGGTGACGCCCGCCAGCGCGAGGGTCAGGAAGATCTCGTCCGGCGAGTAGGCCACCGACGACAGCGGGTCGCTGGCGAAGACTGGTAGCGCGATGCGCTTCGGCAGCAAAGTCTCGCCCAGCTGCGAGCTGCGGAGCTTACGGCCGATGAGCAACCGTTTTGATACGTCACCAACACCCACAACCGCAGACGCTACGGCACATGGCTGCTTCCGTGCGCTTTCGGAGGGCCTCACCGGCCTGAACACGCCAACTTCGAGGGCGTAGGCGACGCGCGACCCACGCGAGTGCAATCATGACACGGTGCACGTAGTGATCATGGGCTGTGGCCGCGTCGGCTCGACCCTGGCCAGAAGTCTGGAGGACCGCAACCACACGGTCTCGGTCATCGATCAGAACTCGGACGCCTTCCGACGGCTCGGACCGGGATTCAACGGCGACAAGGTCGCCGGCATGGGCTTCGACCGCGAGGTGCTCCTCAAGGCCGGCATCAAGCGGGCCGAGGCGTTCGCGGCGGTCTCCAGCGGTGACAACTCCAACATCATCTCCGCCCGGGTCGCGCGCGAGGAGTTCGGCATCCAGCAGGTCGTGGCTCGCATCTACGACCCCGGCCGCGCCGAGGTCTACCAGCGCCTCGGGATCAGCACCGTGGCCACCGTCAAATGGACCGCCGACCAGGTGCTCCGTCGACTCCTCCCGGCCGGCGCAGAACCCGACTTCCGCGACATGTCGGGCAACATCCGCATCGACCAGGTGATCATGCCCGAGTCCTGGGTCGGCGAGCGGACCATCAAGTTCCAGCGCCAGTCCGGTTCCCGGATCGCGTGGATCGACCGGCTCGGCGAGGGCATCCTCCCGGTCCGCGAGAGCGTGATCCAGGAGGGCGACGTGCTCCACATCGTGATGCGCGAGGAGAACACCGCGCAGGCCTACAAGACGATCAAGAACGGCCCCGAGGAAGACTGACGATGAGAGTTGCTATCGCCGGAGCCGGGGCCGTCGGCCGGTCCATCGCCCGTGAGCTGATCACCAACGGCCACGAGGTGCTCCTCATCGACAAGAACCCGGGCTCCATCAAGCCCGAGCGGGTGGCCGACGCGGAGTGGCTGCTCGCCGACGCGTGCGAGCTCTCCTCGCTCGAGGAGGCCCGGCTGGACAACTGCGACGTGGTGATCGCCGCGACCGGTGACGACAAGGCCAACCTGGTCTGCTCCCTGCTGGCCAAGACCGAGTTCGGCGTGCCGCGCACCGTGGGCCGGGTCAACCACCCCAACAACGAATGGCTCTTCACCGAGGCCTGGGGCGTCGACGTCAACGTCTCCACCCCGCGGATCATGTCCGCGCTGGTCGAGGAAGCGGTCACCGTCGGCGACCTGGTGCGCCTGTTCACCTTTCGGCAGGGCCAGGCCAACCTGGTCGAGATCACCCTGCCCGCCGACTCCCCCTACGTCGGCAAGGCCACCGGCCTGGTGCCGTTCCCCGAGAACTGCGCACTGGTCACGCTCCTGCGTGACGGCCAGGTCTACGTGCCCACCCCCGAGCAGCCTCTCGAGCAGGGCGACGAGCTCCTCTTCGTCGTGCCCACCGAGAAGGAGGACGAGCTCGAGCGTCTCCTCGCCCCGACCAGCCACGGCGGCTGACCTCCCGATCCCGTACGCAGCAACCCCTCGATCTCGGCAGGACAACAGTTGGCTCGCTCTCCCCTCCTCCAGACGCTTCGTCCTGTCCGGGGAAGGCTGGTCGGCAGCCTGCTGCTGATGGTCGTCTCGACCGTCGCCGGGCTGGTGCCGCTCGTCGGGATCGTCGAGCTGGCCCGGATCCTGCTGCCCTCCGGGGCGCCCGTAGAGGCCGGCCGTGCGTGGGTCGTGGTCTGGGTGAGCGTGGCCGCGCTGCTGGTGCGCCTGGCGACGGTGCTCGGCTCGTCGTGGCTGTCCCACGTCGCCGACCTCGACCTCTCCATCCACCTGCGCCGCCTGCTGGTCGCCCGGCTCGGCCGAGTGCCGCTGGCGTGGTTCACCGAGCGCAACTCCGGCACCGTGAAGAAGGCGGTGCAGGACGACGTCGCCGCGCTGCACCACCTGGTCGCCCACTCGGTCATGGAGCTGACCGCGGCGATCACGCTGCCCACGGTCGTCGCCGTCTATCTGTTCGTGGTCTCCCCGCCGCTCGCGCTGGTGACGCTCCTCCCGCTCGCGCTCGGACTGGTCGGATTCCGGATCTCGATGCGGGGCGCGGGCGCGCTCTACCGGGACTACGACGCCGGACTGGCCGAGCTCGCCGCGGCGACGGTCGAGAACACCGGCGGGATCGCCGAGATCAAGACGTTCGGCGCCACCGGGCAGGCTCACCGGCGGCTGGCCGAGGTGGCGACCCGCTTCGGCGGGTTCAACCGGGCCTGGATGCGTCACTCCGCGTTCGGGATGCTGCTCATGGAGCTGGCCCTGACACCGGCGCTGACCCTGGTGCTCGTCCTGGGAGCCGGGGTCTGGATGCTGCGTGCCTCGTGGATCACCGGGCCCGACCTGGTGCCGTTCCTCGTCCTCGGGCTGGCGATGACCGCGCCGGTCACCGTCGCCGGCTACGCCGCCCGCGAGCTGCGCGAGGCGACCGAGGCGGCCCGGCGGATCCAGCGGCTGCTGGCGGAGCCAGAGCTCCCCGAGCCGGCCGCGCCGGCCCCGACCCCGTCCTCAGCCCGCGTCGAGATCCACGACGTCTCCTTCACCTACTCCCCCGGCGCCCCGCCCGTCCTCCACGACATCGACCTGGTCCTCGAGCCCGGCACCGTGACGGCGCTCGTGGGCCACTCCGGCTCAGGGAAGTCGACGCTGGCCAAGCTGCTGCCCCGCTTCGCCGACCCCACCACGGGCCGGATCACCATCGCCGGGGTCGATCTGCGCGAGATGACGAGCGCTCAGCTCTACGAGCAGGTCTCCTTCGTCTTCCAGGACACCGGGCTGCTGCGTACCTCGATCCGGGACAACATCCGACTCGCCCACCCGGAGGCGTCCGACCAGGACGTACGCCGCGCGGCCGCTGCCGCGCAGATCGCCGACCGCATCGACGAGCTCCCGCGCGGCTATGACTCGGTGGTCGGCGAGGACGGCCAGCTCTCCGGCGGCGAGCGGCAGCGGGTCGCCATCGCCCGCGCGCAACACTCCGACACCCCGATCCTGGTGCTCGACGAGGCCACCGCGGCAGCGGACCCGGAGTCGGAGGCGCTCGTCCAGCGAGCACTGTCCCGCCTCGTCGCCGGACGTACGCTGCTGGTGATCGCCCACCGCCTCTCCACGGTCACCGCAGCCGACCAGATCATCGTCCTCGACGAGGGCCGGATCGCCGAGCGCGGCACCCACGAGGAGCTCCTCGCCCGGGGAGGCCGCTACGCCCGGCTCTGGGCCGCCGACCAGCGCGCCCACCCGGTGGACGGTTGGGCCGAGGAGGAGTCGGCATGAGCGAGCGTCAGCGAGCGACAGTAGGTATCAGGCCGCCGCTTCCGTACTCTCGCGCTTGCGCTACGGAGGCGGCGGCATGATCACCATCGTCCGTCTGCTCGCCGCTCTCGTGGACCGCCCGCACCGGCGCCAGCTCGCCCGTGTGGTCGCGATGTTCGTCGCCACCGGGGTGCTCCAGGGCCTGGCCTTCGCCTGTGTCGTGCCGGTCCTGGACGCGGCGCTGCGCCAGGACTGGGACGCCGCGACCACGTGGCTGACCGTGCTCGCCGGCCTCTTCGTCGCCCATCACGTCGCCCTGACGGTCGGCAACCTGGACGGCTACGACCTGGCCTGCGACCTGCTCGACATCACCCTGGCCAGGCTCGGCGACCACACCGTGCGGCTGCCGCTGGGCTGGTACGCCCAGGACCGCACCGGACAGCTCTCCCGGATGGCGTCCAAGGGCGCGACCGACATCGCCTCGGTTCCGGGACACCTGCTGCGGCCGCTGATCGCTGCCGTCGTCAGCCCCGTGACCGTGGTCGTCGCGATGGCGTTCCTCGAGTGGCGTCTCGCGCTCGCGCTCCTGGTCGGCGTCGTCGCGGTGCTGGCGACCACCCGGCTCCTCGCCGTGATCGTCGGTCGTGGCGAGGGCGCCTACGACGCGGCGATGGCGGAGGGCTCCGCGCGGGTGGTCGAGTTCGCGCTCAACCAGCCCGCGTTGCGGGTCTTCGGCCGCACCGTCCACGGCAACGAGCTGGTCGAGGCCGCGCTGCGGGAGCAGAAGCGGGCCTCGCGACGCCTGCTGGTCACCGGGTTCGGCGGCCTGGGGATCCAGCTGCTCTCCATCCAGGCGCTGCTCACCCTGGTGATCGCGCTGGCCGTCCATCTCAGCCTGGGCGGCACGCTGGCACCGGCCACGGCGATCGGTCTGCTCGTGCTCACGGTTCGGTTCGTGGAGTCGCTGATCGACTACGGCGAGCTCTCCAGCGCGCTGCGGATCGCCGAGGGGTCGTTGCGACGTGTCCTCGATGTCCTCCGGCTCGAGCCGCTCCCCGAGCCGGCCGCACCTGGTGAGCCGGCCGACAGCGGCATCGAGCTGCGCCAGGTGGCCTTCTCCTACGACGGCGACGGCGCCACCCGCGTGCTCGACGACGTCTCCCTCACCGCGCCGCCGCGCTCGCTGACGGCCGTGGTCGGGCCGTCGGGCTCGGGGAAGAGCACCCTGCTGCGTCTGCTCGCCCGGTTCCACGACGTGACGGCGGGCGCGGTGATGCTGGGCGGGGTCGACGTACGTGATCTGGGGACGGAGGCGCTGATGCGGCGGGTCTCGATCGTCTTCCAGGACGTCTACCTCTTCGAGGGCACCCTGCGCGACAACGTGATGATGTCGCGGCCCGATGCCACCGACGAGGAGCTGCACGAGGCCGCGCGGCTGGCGCGCGTCGACGACATCGTCGACCGACTCCCCCACGGTTGGCAGACCCGGATCGGGGAGGCGGGCTCCACGCTCTCCGGTGGCGAGAAGCAGCGGGTCTCGATCGCCCGGGCGCTGCTGAAGGACGCCCCGGTCGTCCTCCTCGACGAGGCGACCGCCGCCCTCGACGCCGAGAACGAGGCTGCGGTCCAGGAGGCACTCACCGCGCTCTCCACCGACCGTACGGTCATCGTCATCGCCCACCGGCTGCAGACCGTCGTCGCCGCCGACCAGATCGTCGTCCTCGACGGCGGCCGGATCGTCGAGCGCGGCACCCACTCCGAGCTCCTGGCGCACGGCGGCCGCTACCTCGACTTCTGGCGCGAGCGCACACAGGCCGAGGGCTGGCGGTTGCTCGCCCGAGAGTAGACACCGACGGGCCGGCCAGGCCGTCCCCGAGGACGACCCGGCCGGCCCGGGCGCGGACTCAGAACGCGTCCGGGTGCAGGCCCTCCGCGATCGTCCGCAGCGCGGCGACGTTGCCGAGCGTGCCCGGGAAGGTGTCCGGGGTGCGCAGGACGATGAAGCGGTCCTCCTTGACGGCCGTGACGTCGGGGAAGGTCTTGCGCAGGTACGCCTCGACCCGCCCGGCCTCGGAGGGCTCCCGGACGGCGAACACGATGGCGTCCGGGTTGCGCGCGGCGATCTCCTCGGGCGAGACGACCGCGGAGAAGAACTGCTCGAAGAGCTTCTCGTCCGGGCTGAAGACGTTCTCGCCGCCCGCGCGCTCGATCATGTCGTACTCCACCCCGGCACCGATCGCGGAGAGCGTCTTGCCCTCGACGAAGAGCTGCGCGACGGTGGGTCGTGGCCGGTCCGCCACCGCCTTCTCGACCGCCTCGAGGTCACCCCGGGTCTCGGCGACCAGCTCGTCGGCAGCGGCCTGGACCCCGAAGATGCTCCCGAGCGCCTCCAGGTCGGTGAACAGGTCCGTGACCTCGCCCGTGGCGCGGCGCTCGGGGCAGCCGCCGGCGGCGACGTACGTGGTCACCCCGGCGTCGGTGAGCTGGTCGATGGTGGCGAAACCCTGCTCGGCGGTGAACTCGTACTCGGTCGGCGCGACGACCGCGTCGGGCTGCACGTCGAGGAGCTGCTCGCGCGCCGGCGGCGCGTCGGTGCTCAGCTCCGGCACCTCGCTCGCCTTCGCGGCGATGTCCTCGGGGAGCTCGTGCATGGCGGTCTGCGCCTGGCCGACGAGCCGGTCGGCGAGGCCGAGGCGGACGAGCAGCTCGGTCTGGGCCGGGCTGAGCCCGACGATGCGCTTCGGGGCGGACTCGACCGTGACCTGGCGTCCGCAGTTCTCCACGGTCACCGGGTAGCCCTCGGCGGCCTCACCGTTCGCCGCCGCGTCGTTCGTGACGCCGGTGCCACCGCATCCGGTGGCGGCCAGAAGGATGAGCGCTGCCACCGGGACGGCGCGCAGCAGTGGGGTGGTGTTCATGTGTTCCTCTCTCGGGCCCGCGCGGACGTCCCGCGCAGGAGCAGGTGGGGGGTGCCGGCCTCCGGATCGGTGATCCGGCTGGCCTCGACACCGAAGACCTCACGCACCAGGTCCGGCGTGAGGATGTCGGCGGGCTCGCCCAGCGCGACGACGCGCCCTCGGTCGAGCACGGCGATGCGGTCGCAGTACGCCAGCGCCAGGTCGAGCTCGTGCAGGGCGACGACGGTGGTGATCCCGAGCTCCGCCACGGTGTGCATCAGCTCGAACCGGTAGGAGACGTCGAGGTGGTTGGTGGGCTCGTCGAGCAGCAGGAGCTCGGCCTCCTGAGCGATCGCCCGGGCGAGCAACGTACGCTGCCGCTCGCCGCCCGAGAGCCGGTGTACCGGCCGGTCGGCCAGCACGGCCACCCCCGCCAGCTCCATCGCCCGGCCCACGACCAGCCAGTCCTCGGGGCTGTCGCGGCCCAGCACTCCCCGGTGCGGCGTACGTCCCAGCAGCACGCTCTCGGCGACGGTGAGCCCGAACTCGTCCGGCGGCTCCTGGGCCATCACCGCGACCCGGCGCGCGATGTCGCGACGGCTCATCGTGGCGACGTCGGTGCCGTCGAGATGCACGTGGCCGGAGGCCGGTCGGAGGGCGCCGAAGCAGGCGCGCAGGAGCGTCGACTTGCCGCTGCCGTTCGCGCCGAGTAGACCGAGCACCTCGCCCGGCTCGACGACGACCGACGCGGCGGTGACGACCTCTCGACCGCCTCGGCCCAGGGTGAGGTCCCGCGTCTCGAGCCTCATCGCGCCATCCCCTGCTCGTCGGCGGCCCGGCCGCGCATCAGCCAGAGGAAGAACGGCACGCCGATCAGCGCGGTGATGATGCCCAGCGGCACCTCGGCGGGCGCCGAGACGGTCCGGGCGATCAGGTCGGCGCCGCACAGGAACAGAGCGCCGCCGAAGACCGCCACCGGGACGATGCGGCGGTGGTCGGAGCCGACCAGCACCCGGGCGATGTGCGGGACCACCAGCCCGACGAACCCGATCCCGCCGGCGACCGAGACCACGGTGCCGGTGAGCAGGGCGGCGGAGAGCAGCAGGACCGACCGCAGCCGGTTGACCCGGACGCCCAGCGCGGTGGCGGTCTCGTCACCGACCTGCAGCGCGTTGACGGCGCGTCCGGTGGTGATCGAGACCATGACGGCGACCACGAGAGCCACCAGCGGCCCGGCCAGGTCGGTCATCGTGGCGGCGGAGACCGAGCCGAGCAGGAAGAACATCACGCTGAACACGTTCTGCGCCTCGGTCGTGAGCGTCAGGTAGCTGGTGATCGCACTGAAGAACGTCCCCAGCGCCACCCCGGTCAGCACCAGCCGCTGCGGGGCGATGCTGCCGTTCTTGTACGCCACCCCGAACACCGCCGCCGTCGCAACCGCGGCACCCACGAACGCCGCGGTGCCGATCCAGGCCCCGACGGCCGCGGCGCCGAGGACCACCACGGAGACCGCCCCCACACCCGCGCCCGAGGAGACTCCGATGATCGCCGGCTCGGCCAGCGGGTTGCGTACGACTGCCTGGATGAACACCCCGGCCAGGCTCAGCGCCGCGCCGGCCAGAGCGGCGAGGAGGGCGCGCGGCAGCCGGAACTGCCACACCACCTGGTCCTGCAGCACGGTGTAGGTGCCGTCGCTCATCCACGGCATCCCGGGCAGCAGGTGCCCGGTGACGAGCCTGGCGGCGTCGAGCGCGGTCAGGTCCACGGTGCCCGCGGAGGCGGACAACGCGATGACCACGAGCAGGGCGGCGGCGAGGCCTAGGGTCAGCAGCCGGGCTCGCCATCGTCGCCGGGCGATGACGGCGGGGACCTGGCCTACGGGTCGCGTCCGCACGTCCGGCGGCGCTTCGTCCGTGGTCACGGAGACATCGGTGGGGGTCATCACACTCCTGTGGGTCGGTGAGCTGTGTCGAGGGCGAAGTCGAGGACGGAGGCGGCGAAGTCGTGCACGGAGTCGAGGTGGTTGCCGCCGTGGCCCATCCGCGGACGGTGGCTGCGTACGACGTCGGCGCCTCGCGCCGACAACACCTCAGCGAGCCGGTCGGTGGGTGCGGCGGCGACCCGGGAGTCCTCCATGAACGTGGTCAGCAGGAAGCGCGGCCATGTTCGGCCCGGATAGCGAGCGACGCGCGCGAACGGCGAGTAGTCGTCCATCGCGGCCCGCACCTCGGAGTCGTCCGGGTCGCCGAACTCGTCGGTCCAGTGCCGCGCGCCGGGGTGCTCGGCGAAGCGATGCGGGTCGAGCGGTGCGGCCGTGCAGGCGACCCCGGCGACGAGGCCCGGCTCGGCGAGCGCAGCCGAGACGGCGACCAGTCCGCCGAGCGAGGCCCCGGCGAGCACCAGCCGCTCCGGTCGCGCGAGACCCAGCCGCACCAGCTCGCGGACCACCGAGACAGCATCGGCGACCGTACGCACCTTCTCCGCGCCCTGCCCGGCGGCATGCCAGGCGGTGCCGGCCCCGCCACCACCACGCAGCCGGGCGGTCACGTGCAGCCCGCCGAGCTCGCACCAAGCCGCCACCGAGGGCTCGAACCGAGGGAGATCGACGACGCCGAAGCCTCCGTAGACCTCGACGAGGGTGGCGCCACCGGTGTCTCCGGTCAGGACGAGCTCGATCTCGGCTCCGTCGTCCGCGGTCACCGTGATCAGCCGCGACCGCCGGCCTTGGGGCGTCGTGTGCGCCGCCTGCTCGACCGGCACCACCCGCGGTGCCCCGGCCGGCGACTCGACCCGCACCCAGGCGCGGTCTCGCGCCCAAGCCAGGCCCGAGACGGTCCGCACCTCCTCCTGGTCCGAGATCGTGACGGTCCTCGTCGGGGCGAGGATCCCGTGATCCACGCCGAGGCGGACGAGCACCGAGTGCCCGTCCCGGACCAGGTGGACCAGGCCGCCCCCGGGAACGGCCTGGGCGTGCGCGGGCACTCCTGGCAGGGTCTCCAGCCGGCACCGTGCCGGTGCCGGTCCGGGCACCCGGAAGCTCACCAGCTCCTCGGCGGTCACCGCCAGCACCGCGTCACCGGCGGAGGTGATGCTGCGGACCCGGGGAAGCTCGACGATCTCCGCGCCGTCGGTGCCGATCAGCCGCGTCCGTTCCCCTCCGGTCCGAGCGACGAGCGCGCTGCCGCCGACGCCGACCGGTGTCGCGCGCTCGCCGGCGACCGTGACGAACAGCGTCCGGGCCGGCACCCCGGGCCGGACCCGCAGGCAGCGACCAGCGGCGTCGACGAGGACCAGGCCTTGGTCGTCCCAGGCCATCCGCGCGTGCCGGAGCGCCACCCCGTCGACCTCGGTCTGCTCCCGTGAGATCGTGTCCACGAGGACGAGGCGCCCGTCCTCGGAGCCGTCGTCGCTGACCTCGACGGCGACCAGGCGCCCGTCAGGCGACGGGGCCGCGGCTTGGATGCGGGCGCCCGGGTCGAACACGACCCCGCCGTCCTCGTCCGTCAGGACCGGCAGCAGGTCGCCGGGGCGCCGCGAGAGCCTGAACCCGCCCATCGGCAGCCCCGGGCGTCCCACCCGCTCGGCACGACGCAGCGCTTCGTGCACGCTCGCGCGCGTCACCGTCCGACCCCGTCTATCTGCGCCCGGGGCGCCCTGATGACGGCCAGGTGGCCGCCCTCGTCGACGGGAGATCCCAGGTCCAGGGTCGACTCGATCCCCGATGCTCGGACCAGATGGAGCTGGCCGTCGCCTCCGCGCGTGACCGCGGCCAGGTCGGCCGAGACCAGCGCCAGGGCGCGCCGCTGCGCGGACCTGTCGCCGACCGGGTCCCAGGGCGCCACCCCGGGCCGCGGAGCGGCGCTCATCGACGGCAGCTCGATCTCGCTGAGACGCCCGTCGGCGAGCATCGCCAGGCGGTCGCCGTCGGGGTGCACGACCGTCCAGGCGACCGTGCCGTCGAGGGTGTCCGGCCGGAACACCAGCCCGTCACCGGTCCGGGTCAGCTCGGCGGAGCCGTCCAGGCCCCAGTGCACGACGTGGTTCGTCCAGGTGTGCCACTGCGTCGCGTCCGAGTCGGACCCGCGGACGGCGGCGACGATCCCCGCGGCCGGGTCGAGACGCAGGAAGTACGCCCGTCCCGGCACCGGCCACGGCCAGGTCTCGAGACGCTCGGGCCGTCCCTCGGTGACCCGCAGCCGCTCGATGCCCGCCTCGGTGGACAGGTGGACCACGCCCGTGCGGTGGTCGGCGGCGTCGCCGTGACCGAGATCGCCTGCCAGCTTCAGGCGCTCGCCGCGTACCACCGGGCAGTGGGGGCCGGCCCTCAGCAGGGCGTGCAGCGGGATGACCTCGGCCTCACCAGGCTCGCGGTGCCGCAGCACGACCATGGGCTCTCCTGTTCCGGCATCCGGAACGATCACGACACCGGGCTCCCCGACACGAACCCGCACCCGCACCGAGGTGGTCCCGCTCGCGTCTGCCAGGTCGACGACCGTGACCAGGTCGCTCCACGGCTCCCATGAGGCGCCCAGGCCGGTGGTGACCACGACGAAGCGTCCTGTCGGGTCGCAGGCGAGGTGCTCGGCGGGGATCGCGACCGGCACTCTGCGGGCCTGACCTGCGCCGTCGATGACGACGAGCGTGCCGAGGGCGTCGTCGGCGAAGACCGCCCGCGCCCCTCCCGGCGCGCCCGCCGGGAGCGTCAGGACGCCCGCGTGCTCGGCCAGCGTGGCGCTCGACCAGGGGCCGGGCGACGCGCCGGGATCGAAGGCCCGCCAGCGGCCGGCGCGGTGGTCTGCGAGGACCAGTGTGGGGTTCATGGTCGGACACACTACTGGTATTGGGAATGATTCTCATATACGTTATGCCGCTGTCCGCACCAGCGGGCCCCGGCGACGCCGGGTCGAACGATCCGACAGAGGAGATACCGATGAACAACGACATCGTGAGCGAGATCGAGGACACCGAGCAGCTGGCGCACCTGTCCGCCTCGCACTCGAACGCGCTGGTCGAGAACCCCTTCGACTGATCGCCGACGGGTGAGCACTGAGTGC
>NZ_JBHVKN010000043.1:0-30548 GCF_042798075.1 Nocardioides sp. NPDC057772 | reverse complement strand
GCGCTGGGGGAAGCTCACCGCGAAGGTGGCCCTGGTCGGCTTCCTGGCGATCGCTCTGATCGGCTCGATGACGGCGATCGTGGCGTACAACCGGATCACCGTGCCGGACCCCAACGCCGAGTTCGAGGTCGAGACGTCGTTCGTCTACTACAGCAACGGCAAGACCGAGCTCGGCCGCTACCAGGAGGGCGACCAGAACCGGATCAAGCTGGAGGCCGACGAGATCCCGGAGATGGTCAAGCACGCCGTGGTCGCCGCCGAGGACCGTACGTTCTACGAGAACAGTGGCGTCGACGTGAAGGGCATCGTGCGCGCGGCCTTCTCCAACACCACCGAGGGCACCGCCGGCGGCGCGTCCACGATCACCCAGCAGTACGTCAAGAACTACTACCTCAGCTCCGAGCGGTCCTACTCGCGCAAGCTGAAGGAAGCGGTCATCGCCCTGAAGCTGACCAGGCAGAAGAGCAAGGACCAGATCCTCACCGACTACCTCAACACGATCTACTTCAACCGCGGCGCCTACGGCATCGAGGCGGCCGCGAAGGCCTACTTCGCGAAGTCCGCCAAGGATCTGTCGCTGCAAGAGACCGCGGCGCTGGCGGCGATCCTCAACAACCCGGCCGGCTTCGACCCGGCCAGCAGCACCTTCCGCGGCGAGGAGAAGCTGCTCGGCCGCTACCAGTACGTCCTCTCCGGGATGGTCGACCTCGGCTACCTGAAGCAGGCCGAGGCCGACAAGGTGAAGGACGCGCTGCCGAAGTTCCCCGCGAAGACCGTGTCGAGCCGCCTCGGCGGGCAGCGCGGCCACGCGCTCACCATGATCAAGGCCGAGCTGCTCGGCCTCGAGGGCGCCGACGGCAAGCCGCTGTTCACCGAGGAGAAGATCGACAGCGGCGGCCTGCGGATCACCGCGACGCTCTCTCCGAAGGTGATGAAGGCGTCGGCGACCGCCGCCAAGACGGTCAAGCCCAAGAACCGCAAGGCGTACGTCGAGAACGACCCCGAGCAGAAGAACGCCCTGCACGTGGCGACCGCATCCGTCGACGTCGCGTCCGGCGCGCTGCTCGGCTTCTACGGCGGCCAGGACTATCTCGACAGCCAGCACAACTGGGCCGCGACCGGTGGCCACGCCGGGTCGACGATGAAGGTCTTCGCCACGGCCGCGGCGATCGCGAAGGGCTACTCGCTCGAGTCGACGTGGGCGGGTGACTCGCCGTTCACGACCTATACCGGGTCGCAGGTCGTCAACGAGGGCGAGCAGGCCGGTATCGCCGACGGCATGGACTACGGCCAGCACATCACCATGCTCAAGGCGCTGGAGCAGTCGGTGAACACGGCCTACATCGACATGACCGAGTCGATGGGCGGGGCCGAGGAGGGCCGCAAGGCGATCTACCAGACCGCGCTCGACGCGGGACTGACCCCGGAGAAGGCCGACCCGAAGTACCCCGGCATCCCGAGCACGTCCGGCTACCTCACCGACCAGGACGACCGGATCGCGCTGGGTGGCGCCAACGTCAGCCCGATCAACATGGCCAACGCCTACGCCACGATCGCCAACGGCGGCTACCGCCACGACGTGCACGTGGTGAAGAAGGTCCGCGACCGCGCCGGCAACGTCCTCTACAGCTGGAACGGCCGGAAGAACGCCCGCCACGCGATCCCCGAGGACATCGCCGCCGACGTGACGTACGCGATGCAGGGCGTGGTGCAGAGCGGCTCGGGGCAGAAGGCGCAGCGCATCGGCCGGCCGGTCGCCGGCAAGACCGGCACCGGCACGTGCACCAACGAGCAATACGTCTGCTCGTCCTGGTTCGTCGGGTTCACGCCGCAGATCGCCACCGCCGTGCGCTACTCGCGCGGCAACGGCGAGGGGAGGCTCGACGGTGGCTGGATGCCGTCCTACTTCGGCGCCGACTATCCCACCGAGACGTGGGCGGCGATCATGGCGAAGGCGATGGAGGGCAAGGAGGTCGAGAGCTTCCCCGAGCCGGTCTACGTCGACGGTCCCGACCCCGAGTCCGGCCACGAGGAGCAGCTGATCGCGCCTCCGGCGCCGCCGGAGCCGCCGGAGGGTGACGGCGAGGAGTGCGACCCGATCGCGGAGTTCTTCGGCGCGTGCGACGGCGACGAGGGGAACGGCGACGGCTGGGGCGACGGGTGGGGCGACCGCGGCCGTCCTGGGCGCGGGGGCGACTGATCGTTCGTCCGAACTGCGAGATTCGTGCCCATTGATCGAGACGCCGGCTTTGCGGGCGCCCAGGATCTCCGGCACGATCGCGGGCGTTGGTCACGACTGTCAGCGCGAAGCCCCGGCTTGCTGGCGGGCAACCCTCCCACGCGGTGGGGTGCTCCGGGTGACGACCAGGCCCTCGCCGCGGTGGCGCGGGCAAGCGCGTGCTTCACCGGACGGCGTCGAGCGCCACCGGCGGAGCCATGATCCCCGAAGGGTGCCCCATGTCCCTGCTTCCGCTCGTCGGCTCGAACACCCAGGTTCCGCTGCTGGACGGCACGACCGTGGCGTACGCCAACCTCGACGTCGCCGCGTCCGCCCCGGCGCTGCAGAGCGTCGCCGACCGGGTGGCCGAGGTCCTGCCGTGGTACGCCTCGGTGCACCGTGGTGCCGGCTACCTGTCCCAGGTCTCGACCGCCCTCTACGAGGAGTCGCGCGCGACGATCGGTGCCTATGTCGGGGCCCGTGAGGACGACGTCACCGTCATCACCCGCAACACCACCGACGCGGTGAACCTGCTGGCCGGCTGCGTACCCGGGCGGGTGCTCGTCCTCGACATCGAGCACCACGCCAACCTGCTCCCGTGGCACCGGGTCGCGGCGGGGGTCACCGCCGTCACCGGCCGGGACACCCTCGCCGGCACCATCGACGCGCTCGCCGGCGAGCTGGCCCGAGGCGACTACGCGCTGGTGGCCGTCACCGGTGCCTCCAACGTCACCGGTGAGGCACTGCCGGTCGCGGAGATCGTCACCCTGGCCCACGCCCACGGTGCCCGGGTCCTCGTCGACGGCGCCCAGCTGATCGCCCACCGCCACTTCTCGCTGGCCGCGACCGGCGCCGACTACGTCGCCTTCTCCGGCCACAAGCTCTACGCGCCCTACGGCGCCGGTGCCCTCGTCGGGCGCCGCGACTGGCTCGACGTCGGCACCCCCTACCTCGCCGGGGGAGGGGCGGTCGACGACGTCACCCACGGCTCGGAGGTCGAGCTTGTCGAGACCACGTGGCAGCCCGCGCCCGCGCGCCACGAGGGCGGCTCGCCCAACGTCATCGGTGCCGCCGCGCTGGCCGCGGCGTGTACGGCTCTCGGTGGCCTCTCGGCTGTCGAGCTGGACCGCCACGAGGCGTCACTGAGGGGGCGCCTCGTGGTCGGCCTGTCCGCGCTGGAGGGTGTCGAGCTCCTGCGCCTGTGGCCGGACTCCGACGAGCCGGTCGGGGTCGTCACGTTCACCGTCGACGGCATCGAGCCCGGTCGGGTGGCGGCGTACCTCTCCGCCGAGCACGGCCTGGGCGTACGCGACGGCCGCTTCTGCGCCCAGCCGCTGCTCAAGCGCCTCGGGCTCACCGGCGGCGCGGTCCGCGCCAGCATCGGCATCGGGACCTCGGTCGGCGACGTGGACCGGCTGGTGGCCGGCGTACGTGCTCTTCTCGAGGGGGATGTCCGGGGCGACTACCTCTTGGTCGACGGCGCCTGGACGCTCGCCGACGACCCGCGTCCCCTGGTCGGGCCGGTCGGTCTCACCCGCCTGGCCGACACCGCCGGATCGTGCGGCGCGGCGGTGTAGTGCGGGGATGAATCCAGGCGCTCACGGTGTTGAGGAACTGTGAGTGAACGAGTGCATGGCGAGCGGAAGGTACGCGGCGGCAAGCTGGTCGTCGTCGACGCGACGGTCTCTGCAGACACGATCATCGATGTCGTCCTCTCGGGCGACTTCTTCCTGGAACCCGACGAAGCGCTGGGCTGGCTGACCGCGGCGCTGGAGGGGCAGCCGGCCGACGCGTCCCTCGACCAGCTGACCGCCTCCCTGGACGCCGCCGCGCGTGACGCGGAGCTGGTCGGCTTCGGCACCCGCGACATCGCCCTGACGGTGCTGCGGGCGCTCGGTCGCGCCACGACGTGGGACGACCTCGACCTGGAGATCGTCGAGACCGGGCCGCTGTCCCCGACGATGCAGATGGCCCTCGACGAGGTCATCGTGCGGCAGGTCGCCGAGGGCCGTCGCGCCCCCAACCTGAGGTTCTGGGACTGGGCCAGCAGTGCGGTCGTGATCGGCAGCTACCAGTCGCTCTCCAACGAGGTCGACTCGGCCGCTGCCGAGCGCCACGGGATCGAGGTCGTGCGCCGCATCTCCGGTGGCGGCGCCATGTTCATCGAGCCGGGCAACACGATCACCTACAGCCTCGCCGTGCCCGACACGCTCGTGGCCGGCATGTCCTTCCAGGAGTCCTACGCGTTCCTCGACGAGTGGGTCCTGCGTGGTCTGCGCAGCGTCGGCATCGAGGCCGCGTACGCCGGGCTGAACGACATCGCCTCGCCGGTCGGCAAGATCGCCGGCGCCGCGCAGAAGCGGATCCCGGGCGGCGTCCTGCACCACGTCACCATGGCCTACGACATCGATGCCGACAAGATGCTCGAGGTGCTCCGGATCGGCCGGGAGAAGATGTCCGACAAGGGCACCAGGAGCGCGGCCAAGCGCGTCGACCCGATCCGCTCCCAGACCGGGCTGTCCCGGGACAAGGTCATCGGTGCCCTGCTGGCCGAGTTCGAGCAGAGCTTCGGGGCTGCGTACGTCGGGCTCGATCAGCCGACGATCGACGAGGCGGCAGCGCTGGTCGAGAGCAAGCACGGGACACGGGAGTGGGTTGCTCGGGTGCCGTAGGCGTGGGGCTCGCCCCAATACGTTGTGAGGCCCGACGACTTCGTCGCCGGGCCCAAAAGATTTGGACTCCGCTGCTCGGAGCGTTCCTTGGATGAGATGGGGGGGTCCTCATTCACGACCGACATCACGAGCAGCGGAGCGTCGCCAGTTTGGCACGCTCGAACTGGCCGTCGCAATAGGTGAAGGCCCCTCTGACCGTATTTTCTGTCGGTCGATCCGCAGGGCAGAACTCATGACCTATCGAAAGTGCCTTTCTAGAGGCCTTCGACCCTGTCACCGCCATCTTCGGCCGGAGTATGGCGGGGCTGCGAATGACGGTGGCGGCCAGGGTCGGCTACCCTGGGCACATGCAGATGTCTGTCCTGCTTCTTAGGCAGCCGCGCTGACCCTGAGGGACACACCCCGGTCACGCGGCCTACCCCTCCATGTGAGGGGTTTCTTTGTTCCAGAAGCAGTCTTGACGCACGACACTCGACAAGGACGAAAGACCAATGACGCAGGAGCAGGCCGAGCAGGCGACGTACGACGTCGTGGAGCTGCAGGACAAGTGGCGCCCGATCTGGGAGAAGCTGGAGCCGTTCAAGGCGGGCCAGCGCGAGGGGGCCGAGAAGCGCTACGCGCTCACGATGTTCCCCTACCCGTCCGGTGACCTGCACATGGGCCACGCCGAGGTCACCGCGCTGCACGACGTGCTGGCGCGCTACTGGTGGCTGAAGGGCTTCGACGTCCTGAACCCGATCGGCTGGGACTCCTTCGGCCTGCCCGCCGAGAACGCCGCGATCAAGCGCAACGAGAACCCCGCCGGTTGGACCTACGCCAACATCGAGACCCAGGCGGAGTCGTTCAAGCGCTATGGCATCTCCTTCGACTGGTCGCGCCGGCTGCACACCTCCGACCCGGAGTACTACAAGTGGACGCAGTGGATCTTCTTGAAGCTGTACGAGGCCGGCCTGGCCTACCGCAAGAAGTCCCCGGTCAACTGGTGCCCCAACGACCAGACCGTGCTGGCCAACGAGCAGGTCGTCAACGGCGAGTGCGAGCGCTGCGGCGCGACGGTCACCAAGCGTGACCTGACGCAGTGGTACTTCCGCACGACCGCTTATGCCGAGGAGCTGTACAGCGGCCTGGACCAGCTGCAGGACACCTGGATCGGCAAGGTCGTCAACATGCAGCGCAACTGGATCGGCCGGTCCGAGGGCGCTCACGTCGATTTCGACATCACGCTGTCCGACGGTGGGACGAAGAAGGTCACCGTCTTCACGACCCGCCCCGACACGCTGTACGGCGCGACCTTCATGGTCGTCGCCGCCGACGCCGACCTGGCCGCCGAGATCGTGGCGCCGGACCGGGCGGCCGCGCTGGAGAGCTACCTGGAGGACGTACGCAAGGCCTCCGACATCGACCGGCTGGCGACCGACCGCCCCAAGACCGGTGTCGACCTGGGCGTGACCGCGACCAACCCGGTCACCGGCGAGCAGATCCCGGTGTGGGCCGCCGACTACGTCCTGGCCGACTACGGCACCGGCGCGGTCATGGCCGTCCCGGCCCACGACCAGCGCGACCTGGACTTCGCCAAGGCCTTCTCGCTGCCGGTGCGCCGCGTCGTGGACGTGCCCGGTGCGGACAACCCCGAGGAGACGTACGTCGCGACCGCCGGTGACGGTGCGTACGTGAACTCTCCCGAGCTGGAGGGCGTCGCCGACAAGGCGAGCGGCATCCACAAGATCATCGAGAAGCTGGAGGCCGAGGGCCACGGCAAGGGCACGATCAACTACCGGCTGCGCGACTGGCTGCTGTCGCGGCAGCGCTACTGGGGCGCGCCGATCCCGATCATCCACTGCCCGGTCGACGGCGAGGTGCCGGTGCCCGAGGCCGAGCTGCCGGTGCAGCTGCCGGAGCTGAAGGGCGCCGACCTGAAGCCGAAGGGCGTCTCGCCGCTGGCGGCCGCCTCGGAGTGGGTCAACGTGTCGTGCCCGACGTGTGGCGGTCCGGCCACGCGTGACTCGGACACGATGGACACCTTCGTGGACTCGTCGTGGTACTTCCTGCGCTACCTGTCGCCGACCGACGAGACCCAGGCGTTCTCCTCCGAGGCGGCGCGCGAGTGGGGTCCGGTCGACTTCTACCTGGGTGGCGACGAGCACGCGGTGCTGCACCTGCTGTACGCACGCTTCTTCACCAAGGCGCTGCGCGACATCGGCCTGATCGACTGGGACGAGCCGTTCTCGGCCTACCTGTCCCAGGGCAAGGTCATCAACGGCGGTAAGAAGATGTCGAAGTCCCTGGGCAACGGCGTCAACCTGTCGGACGTGCTGGAGGAGTTCGGCGTCGACGCGACCCGGCTGACGCTGGTCTTCGCCTCCCCGCCGGAGGACAACATCGACTGGGCTGACGTCTCGCCGGGTGGCTCGGCGAAGTTCCTGCAGCGCGCCTGGCGGCTGGCGGGCGACGTCACCTCGGAGCCGGGCGTCTCCTTCGACGACGGCGACGTGGCGCTGCGCCGGGTCACCCACAAGACGGTCGCCGAGGCCGAGCAGCTGATCGAGTCCTACCGCTTCAACGTGGTCGTGGCCCGGGTGATGGAGCTGGTCAACGCCACCCGGAAGGCGATCGACTCGGGTTGCGGGCCGGCCGATCCTGCCGTACGTGAGGCCGCGGAGACGGTCGCGATCCTGCTCTCGCTGGTCGCGCCCTACACCGCCGAGGAGATGTGGGAGCGTCTGGGGCACGAGCCGACGGTCGCACGGGCCGCGTGGCCGACGCCTCTGCCCCACCTGCTCGTGGAGGACTCCGTGACCGCCGTCGTGCAGATCAAGGGCAAGGTGCGTGCGCGCCTGGAGGTCTCGCCCTCCATCTCCGAGGCCGACCTGGAGGCCGCCGCGCTGGCCGACCCGTCGATCGCCGCCGCGATCGAGGGCCAGACCGTCCGCAAGGTCATCGTCCGCGCGCCCAAGCTGGTCAACATCGTCGTCTGAGAGCAGGCCGGAGTGGCGAGGGTGCACGGCAGGGAGGCGACCGCCGCCGACCTGCGTGCCCTCGCGCTCACCGGCTTCGGCCACTTCACCTCGATGCATGTCGAGGGTGGTGGGATCAGGGGTCTGGATCTCCATCTGGACCGGCTGGCCCGTGATTGCCGTGCGGTCTTCGACGTGCACCTGGATCGAACAGCCGTCCTCGGAGCGATTCGCGACGCGATCGCTGCCGAGCCCGGCGATTGCACGCTCCGGGTGACGGTCTTCGACCCGGATCTCACGTTGGCCAACCTGGGCTCGGTCAGAGCGCGCCCGGTCCCGCTGGTCACCACGCGCCCGAGTGCACCGGGTGGTGCGGGGCCGATGCGTGTGCTGAGCGCCGGGTTCCAGCGAGAGATGGCGTCGGTGAAGCACGTCGGTCTCTTCGGTCAACTGCATCACCGGGTCGCCGCGAAACGTGCCGGTTTCGACGATGTGATCTTCATCGACCCGGCCTCGGGTCGGGTGAGCGAGGGATGCACCTGGAACGTCGGCTTCGTCACCCATGACGGTGACGTCGTCTGGCCGGAGGCGGCGGTCCTCCCAGGAGTGACGATGGCGCTGGTTGCGGCCGAGGCACACGTGACCCGGCCAGTCTCGAAGGACGACTTGTGGGGGATGCGTTCCGTGTTCGCGACCAACGCGAGCATCGGCGTACGTCCGATCAGCTGCGTCGACGACCGCGACTTCGATGTCGAGGATCCGGTGGTCGCCGAGCTGCAAGCGGCGTACCGCCAGATTCCTGGCCAACGGCCGTGAGGTCCGGTGGAGCGGTTCACGCGACGAAACGCTTGGTTCTGGCCGCGTAGGGAGGCCCGATAGGCTTCGGGCATGGCCCGGGTAGCGATCGTGACCGACTCGACCGCGATGCTTCCATCCGATCTCGGGGATGCCACGGAGCTGATCACATCGGTGCCGTTGCAGGTGATCGTGGATGGGACGTCGTACGACGACGGGGTGGAGGAGACGTCGCCGGAGGCGCTGCTGACGGCGTTGGCGGCGCACAGGACGGTGACGACCTCTCGACCCTCGCCGGCGCTGCTGGGGGAGGTCTACGCGAAGCTCGCGGCTGAGGGCTTCGACGAGATCGTCTCCATCCACCTCTCCGCGGAGCTGAGCGCGACGTGCGAGTCGTCGATGCTCGCCGCACGGGAGGCGCCGGTGCCGGTGGTCACGGTCGACACGCGGCAGGTCGGGCCCGGTGTCGGGTTCGCGGTTCTGGCCGCTGCGGCTGTCGCAAGTCGCGGCGGGAGTGCTGCCGAGGCGCGCGAGGCGGCGCTGGAGCGGGTCGCGGCGACGCGTTCCTACTTCTACGTCGACACGCTCGAATACCTGCGCCGCGGCGGCCGGATCGGGGCTGCCGCCGCGCTGCTCGGGACCGCTCTGGCGGTCAAGCCGCTGCTCACGATCGAGGAGGGGCGGGTCGTGCCGCACGAGCGGGTGCGTACGGCCGAGCGGGCGATCGCCCGGCTGCAGGCGCTCGGGATCGAGGCGGCTGAGGAGGCCGATGCCGTCGAGGTCGTGGTCGCCCACCTGGGCAGCCCGGACCGGGCGGCGGCGATGACCGAGGGCCTCTCCTCGGAGCTGGACGGCAAGATCGATGGCGACGTACGCGTCGGGGAGCTGGGTGCGGTGCTCGGTGCGCACGTCGGGCCGGGGTGTGTGGCGGTCGTCGTGGGGCCCCGGCTCTGATTCTCGGGCCGGTTGTTGTCCACAGGGGCTGCTGAGGATCGGGTTCTCCACAGGCGCTGAAATCGCGCTCGGAACCGTCGGCGCGGGCGCATAGTTTCGGCGTCATGCGCACCCGACCGACCTCTGACCATGCCGATGCCGTTGCCCGGCGGCTGGAGCAGCTGCGTGCCGAGCTCGACCCGCCGGGGGAGCCGGACGATCGCGAAGACGACTGGCAGCCGCCGTGGTGGGACGGACCGGCTCCCACCGACACCGCGGAGCTCGACCCGATGGTGCCGGTCCCGGGGCGCCATGCGTCGCGGCGACAGGTCGTGATCTCGCCCGACGCGGTGCTGCCGGAGCCGCTGCGCGAGCGGGTGAGTTTCGGTCCGTGGCACCTGGTCGTGGTCTCCCTGGTGCTCGTCGCCGGGCTGGGGGTGGCCTGCTGGTGGATGATCCGTGCCGACCCGAAGGTGGTGCCGGCCGCCCGGGCGTCTCCGTCGGCCTCACCGCTGGTCCAGCTTCCGACCGGTTCGGCCGCTCCCGGGAGCGTTGCCGCGGTTCCGTCGGAGGGGGCGTCGGCTGGGACGGTCACCGTCGACGTGGAGGGCAAGGTGCCCAAGCCCGGCATCGTGGTGCTACCGGTCGGGTCGCGGGTGGTCGATGCGGTCGAGGCCGCCGGTGGGGCGTCCCACAAGCACCTTGCCGGGCTCAACCTCGCCGCCCTGCTCAGCGACGGCCAGCAGATCGTGGTCGGGGCGCCCAACGGGGGAGTGGGTGTTGCAGCGCCTGGGTCTGGAGGATCGGCGGCCGCGGCGCCAGGAGCCGGGGTGAGCCTCAACGCCGCCTCGCTGGAGGAGCTGGAGACCCTGCCCGGCGTGGGGCCGGTGACGGCGCAGGCGATCATCGACTGGCGCACCACCAACGGCGCGTTCACTTCCGTCGACGAACTGCTCGAGGTGGACGGGATCGGACCGAAGACCTTCGACTCCCTGGAACCGCTGGTCACGCTGTGAACGACCTGCGGCTGCCGCTGCTCGGGGCCGGTGCGTGGGCGGGGGCGTTGGTGGGACCCGTCGTCGTGGCCGGCGGTCGGGCCGGGCTCGTTCTGCTGGTGCTGCTCGCGGCCGTCGTCGGCGTCGGTGGCGGATGGGCGATCCGGAAGCGTCACGCGACCGTGCTGGCGCTGGTGCTGATGATCGCCGGGACCGCGGTCGTCGCGGGTCTGCACGCCGCTCGGGTCAGCGACAACCCGGTCGCCGACCTGGCCGCACGCAAGGCGCAGGTGCGGGTCGTCGCCACGATCACCACCGACCCGAAGGAGGTGAGAGGCGAGCACGCGACCTACCAGCTCCGGCGCGCCAGCGTGCGCGAGATCAGGGGCCGTGGGGTGGTCTACCGGCTGCGTACGCCGGTGGTGGTGCTCGGCGGCGAGGCCTGGGCAGACGTCCCGCTGGGGGCGACGGTGTCGACGACGGGACGCCTGGGGAAGAGCGACTCGCACGAGGAGTCCGCGCTGCTCATCGCCGGCGAGCCCCGGGTCGTCGCCGGTCCCGGGATCTGGTGGCGGGCCTCCGACGAGCTGCGCCAATCCATCCGGGACGCGGTGGCACACCGGCCGCCCGACCAGGCGGCGCTGGTCCCGGCCCTGGTCGATGGCGACGACACCGGCCTCTCCGACGACCTCGCGGACGACTTCCGCACCACCGGGCTCACCCATCTGCTCGCGGTCTCGGGCACCAACCTGACCCTGGTGGTGGGATTCCTGCTCATCGTCGCTCGCTGGGCCGGGGTGCGGGGGAGAGGTCTCTACGCCGTCGGGGTGCTCGGCATCCTCGGGTTCGTGGTGCTCGCCCGCACCGAGCCGAGCGTCGTGCGTGCGGCGGCCATGGGCGCGGTCGGGCTGCTGGCGATGACGCACAACGGACGCCAGCGCGCGCTGCGCGGGCTCGGCGCGGCGGTGATCGGGCTCCTGCTGATCGACCCGGGGCTGGCGACCTCGGTCGGCTTCACGCTCTCGGTGCTCGCCACCGCCGGGATCCTGCTCTTCGGGCCGCCATGGCGCGATGCGCTACGGCGCTGGATGCCGCAGTGGTGCGCGGAGGCGATCGCCGTCCCGGCGGCGGCACAGCTGGCCTGCACCCCGGTGGTCGCCGCGATCTCCGGCCAGGTCAGCCTGGTCGCCGTCCTCGCCAACCTGCTCGTCGAGCCCGCCGTCGCGCCCGCGACGGTGCTCGGTCTCCTGGGAGGTCTGCTGGGGCTGGTGTGGGATCCGCTCGGGATGGTCGCGGGCACGATCGCGACGTGGTGTGTGGCGTGGATCATCGCGGTGGCCCGGTTCGGCGCCGACCTGCCGACCGCCCAGGTCGGCTGGGCGACCGGGCCGCTCGCCCTGGCGGTGCTAGTGGCCGTCTGCGCCGCGATCGCGTTCCTGGCGCCACGGCTCCTGCGACACCCGGTCACCGGAGTCGCCGGCTGCCTGGTGCTGCTCGCGGTCGCGCTGGTGCGGCTGCCAAGTCCGGGCTGGCCACCCGCGGGGTGGGTGCTGGTGATGTGCGATGTCGGTCAAGGGGACGCGCTGGCGGTGCGTACGGGGCCGGGAAGCGCGATGGTCGTGGATGCCGGCCCCGACCCGGGACACATCGACGACTGTCTCGATCGGTTGGAGGTCGAACACGTCCCGCTCGCGGTGATCACTCACTTCCACGCCGACCACGTCAACGGTGTCGAGGGCATCTTCGCAGGCCGTCAGATCGGTGAGCTGTGGACCTCCCGTCTCCAGGACCCGCCCGAGGGAGTTCGAGTCCTCGGTGAGGCCGCCGGCACCGCCGGGGTCGTGCCCGTCCCGGCTCCCTATGGTGCGACGACCACCATCGGCGAGGCACGGGTCCAGGTGCTCTGGCCGACGGCCGACTCCGACACCCGCGGGCCCGGGGACGGCTCCACGGCCAACGATGCGAGCGTGGTCCTCCTCGTCGAGTCTCGCGGCCTGCGTCTGCTGCTGACCGGTGACATCGAGCCGGAGGGACAGGACCAGCTCGCCGACGACCTGGCCGGGCTCGACATCGATGTGCTCAAGGTGCCCCACCACGGCTCGCGCTATCAGGACCTCGACTGGCTGCGTACGCTGCACGCGCAGGTGGCGCTCACGTCGGTCGGTGCCGGGAACGATTACGGCCACCCCGCCACGGCCACGGTCCAGGGGCTCGAGGAGAGCGGCACCGAGGTCTACCGCACCGACCGCGACGGGTCGGTCGCGGTCGTCGAGTCGGGAGGGGAGGCCGCCGTGGTGACGCGATAAGTGTCGGTGCCGTGTGGGAGGGTTTGAGCATGGCACGCACCGCCTCCGCCCCGAGCCCCACCGGAAACCTGTCGGCCGCCGATGTCCTCGGCCGGGTGACGCTGGTGACGGGCAAGGAGGAGTTCCTGGGGGAGCGCACGGTCGCAGCGGCCAGAGCCGCGGTGAAGGCCTACGACGCCGAGGCGGAGGTATCCGAGGCGACCGCCGCCGACCTGACCCTGGCCACGCTCGGTGAGCTGAGCGCTCCGTCGCTCTTCTCGAGCATCCGCTGTGTCGTGGTGCGCAACCTGGAGAACCTGCCCGACGAGTCCGTGGCAGGTCTGCTGGACTATGCCGGGATGCCGTCGGAGGAGGTCGCGCTCGTTCTCGTCCACGGGGGAGGGCAGAAGGGCAGCGGCACGCTCGCGAAGCTCCGCAAGCTCCCGAAGGTGACCGAGCACAAGTCCGTCGAGCTGAAGGCGCGTGAGTTCGGCAGCTTCGTCAAGGCCGAGCTCCGGCTCCACGGATCGAGCATCGACGAGGAGGGCGCCGACTTCCTGATCCAGGCGGTCGGCCAGGATCTCCGCGCCCTGGCCGCTGCGGCGAGCCAGCTCGCCGGTGACAACGAAGCGAAGCGACTCGGCGTGGAGCACGTGAAGCAATACTTCGGCGGCCGCGCCGAGGTGAAGAACTACGTGATCGCTGATGCGATCATCTCCGGTGACCGGGTCAAGGCCCTCGAGGAGATCCGCTGGGCGCTCGACACCGGCTCCTCCCCGGTCTACGTCCTCTCCGCGGTGGCCGGCCAGCTGCGTACGGTCGCCAACCACGTTGCCGGAATCCGCGACAGCGGCACCCCGCCCTGGAAGCAGAAGTCCATCGCCGGCCTCGCCCGCGGCTGGTCGCGCGAAGCCATCGGCGAGGCCCTCCGCTCGGTCGCCCGTGCCGACGCCGACCTCAAGGGCGCTGCCAGCGACCCCGCATACACCCTCGAGCGCCTCGTCCTCACCATCGCCGCCCTCCGCCAGCGCTGACGCCAAGCCCGCCGAGGCGTCGCCGAGGTCGGTCGAGGCGTCGCCGAGGTCGGTCGAGGCGTCGCTGAGGTCGGTCGAGGCGTCGCTGAGGTCGGTCGAAGCGTCAACCCCGTCGGCCGAAACGGCACCACGGTGCCCACTCGATCAACGCGCGTGACGCTTCGGCCGACGCGGGTGACGTCTCGGCAGAAATGACGCAAGCCCCGTCCGTCAGGACGGGGCTTGTCAGAGAAGGAACCTCAGAGGGAGGCGGCCTTCTTGGCGATCGCCGACTTGCGGTTGGCGGCCTGGTTCTTGTGGATGACGCCCTTGGAGACGGCCTTGTCGAGCTTCTTGGTGGCGACCTTGGCGGTCTCGACCGCAGCGTCCTTCTCGCCGGCCTCGGCGGCAGCGTGGAACTTGCGGATGACGGTCTTGAGCTCGCTCTTGACGGCCTTGTTGCGCTCGCGCGCCTTCTCGTTCTGCTTGTTGCGCTTGATCTGCGACTTGATGTTCGCCATGGGTGAATGATCTCCAGATGCTTCGACGTGTGGTGGTGCGAGCTCTCAATCCGGCCCCTCGGGGAAAGTGAGAGGGGAGAGGCCTACGCGAACACGCTTGCGGTCAAGATTACAGACTCGCGTCGCGTCGCCTCAAATCGCCGTACCGTCGGTAGCTACTCAGGGGTAGGATGTGGTGATCTCGGTCACGAGATTTCCGCGCGGGACCCCTGTTGCGGCGCCACTCGAGCGTCTAAGGTCCCCCGCGCGGCGCCTCTCGTGCACACCGCCCATTGCCACCCCCACGCAAATACTGCAGGCCAGGAGAATCATGCCGACCCAGTCCGCGATCGATCTCGCATTCCTCGACGAGATGCCGGCGAACTTCGCCCTTCACTTCCTCAACCGCGTCAAGGCCACTCCCGACGCGGAGGCTTTCCGCTATCCCGTGGTCGGCTCGACCACCGAGTCGGGTGGGGAGGAGTGGAAGTCGCTGACCTGGAAGGAGGCCAGCGACCAGGCCAGCCGCCTCGCCGCGGGCCTGGTCTCGCTCGGCCTCGAGCTCGAGCAGCGGGTCGGCATCGCCTCGACCACGCGCTACGAGTGGATCATCGCCGACCTCGCGGTGATGCTCGCCGGGGGCGCCACCACGACGGTCTACCCGACGACCAACGTCGACGACACCGCCTACATCCTCGGCGACGCCGAGTGCCGCTTCGTCTTCGCCGAGGACGATGGCCAGCTCGCCAAGATCGCCGAGAGGGCCGCCGACCTCCCCGAGATCGTCAAGGTCATCACCTTCGACGGTGAGACCGACGGCGACCGGGTCATCGGCCTGGACGACCTGGCGGCCATCGGCGACAAGTACCTCGCCGAGCACCCGGATTTGATCGAGGAGACCGCCGCCAAGATCACGCCGGACCACCTGGCCACCCTGGTCTACACCTCCGGCACCACCGGCCGCCCGAAGGGCGTCCGCCTGCTCCACCGCGCCTGGGTCTACGAGGGTGAGGCCATCCGCGTCCAGGGTGACGTCCTCGGCCCCGACGACCTGCAGTTCCTGTGGCTGCCGATGTCGCACGTCTTCGGCAAGGTGTTGCTCTCGATCCAGATCGCCTGCGGTTTCCCGACCGCGATCGACGGCCGGATGGACAAGATCGTCGACAACCTGGCGATCGTGAAGCCGACCTTCATGGGCGCCGCCCCGCGCATCTTCGAGAAGGTCCACGCCAAGATCACGATGATGGTCGAGAACGACGGTGGCGTGAAGAAGAAGCTCTTCGACGCGGCCTTCGCCAACGGCATCGCCCGCGACCGGCTGCTGCGCGAGGGCAAGTCCGTGCCGATCGGCATGGCGCTCAAGCACGCCGTGCTCGACAAGCTCGTGCTCAGCAAGGTCCGTGACCGCTTCGGTGGCCGCGTACGCTTCTTCATCTCCGGCTCCGCCCCGCTCAACCGCGACATCGCCGAGTGGTTCCGGGCCGCGGGGATCCTGATCATGGAGGGCTACGGCTCGACCGAGAACGCCGCGGGCGCGTCCGTCGGCACCCTGACGGAGAACAAGCTCGGCACCGTCGGCAAGGCGTTCCCGGGCAGCGAGGTCAAGATCGGCGAGAACGACGAGCTGCTCATCCGTGGCCCGCACGTGATGCCGGGCTACCACAACCTGCCCGAGGAGACCGCCAAGGCGCTCGACGCCGAGGGCTGGTACCACACCGGTGACAAGGCCTCGATCGACGAAGAGGGCTACATCACCATCACCGGCCGGATCAAGGAGCTGTTCAAGACCTCGGGCGGGAAGTACGTCGCGCCGCCGGCGATCGAGTCGAAGTTCGCCGCGCTGTGCCCCTACACCAGCCAGTTCCTCGTCTTCGGTGCCAACCGCAACTTCGTCACCGCGCTGATCGCCCTCGACCCCGAGTCGATCACCGCCTGGGGCGCCGCCAACGGGCTGGAGGGCAAGTCCTACGAGGAGATCGTCACCTCCCCGCAGGTGCGTGAGCTGATCGGCGGCTACGTCGACGAGCTCAACGCCAGCCTCAACCGCTGGGAGACCATCAAGAAGTGGGAGATCCTCGAGCACGACCTGACCGTCGAGCGCGGTGAGCTGACCCCGTCGCTCAAGGTGAAGCGCAACGTCGTCGAGGAGCGGGAGAAGGCGCGCATCGAGGCGTTCTACGCCGGCTCCTGACCCCAGCCTCGGCGTTCAGAGAGCCAGCCCAGACACACCTCGCCCTGCCACCGCTGCATCCTGCGGAGGTGGGGCGAGGTCGTCTTCACCGGCTGGTCGGCGGCGGCCAGGAAGTAGCCCGCGAAGAGGGCCAGCACGGAGTCGATGGCCTCCGGCGCGGCCTTCGACAGCAGCGGATGGCCGGCCAGGAACGACTCGGCGTCGAGGCCGTCACCACGCGGCCCGACCAGCAGCAGGAGCGAGTCGATCCAGTCGGCACCGATCACCGGCCAGGTCCAGTCGACCAGCAGCACGCCGCCGTCGGGACGGATGAGGATCGTGTCGTCGCGTACGTCCAGGTGGACCAGCGTCTCGCCGGCGGTGTGGTCCGCGAAGCCGGCCGCGATCGACGCCGCCCGGTCGGCGTGCGGATAACCGGCGACCCGGTCCCACAAGCCGGGGTAGGAGGCGTGCTCCTCGGCGAAGGTCGGCCAGCCGATGCCCGGGGCCGGAGTGAGTGCTGCGGCGGTCTCCACCAGCGCCCGCGACACGATCTCCAGGTCCGAGGACGTCCACGGCCGCGACGGCAGCCGCGACTCGACGTGCTCGAAGGCCAGCACCACCCACTCGCCGTCGTCGAACCACTTCAGCTTCGGGCTGGGGATCCAGCCGGCGAGCTTCTTCAGCTTCGCCGCCTCCTCACGGTGGAGCGCCGCGGAGTCGCGCTGCGCCTTGGCGGAGGCGGCCTTCACGAAGTGCTGGGTGCCGTCCTGACAGGTCAGCACCGAGGCGAACCCTGGCGTGAAGCCGGCTCCGTGCGACTGCGCCGAGACCACCGGACCGCCGCCGAGCCGCTTCTCGATCGATGACCGCAGGAACGGGGGCAGGTGGGTCCACTCCAGGCGGCGGGCGGTCTGTCCGTGCGGGATGTTCGTCGGGATCGCGCTCACAGCGACATCCTGACGTACGCCGCCCACCCGGGCCAGCCGCGCGTCAGCCGGTGGAGGAAGGCGACAGCTCCGGGGCGTCGAAGGTGGCCACGGACTTTCCGGTGCTCACGTCCCAGCCGGCGAGGCCGTCCTCGGCCGAGGCGGTGTAGAGGGTCGTGCCGTCGGGGCTGAAGACCACGTTCGTCTCCGGAGAGACCGTCGTCAGCTCTCGGTTCGGTCCTGAGCCGCCGAGCGCGGCCGGTGCCCAGAGCCGCAGCCCGGTGGAGCCGTCGGCGTCGGCGGTGCTGATGGTCGCCAGGAAGCGGGAGTCCGGGGAGAAGGCGACCGCCGCCGTGTCGTATCCGGGCAGGTCGGCCACGGCCTCGAACCTCCGGGTGTCCCAGATCGTGGCCGCCCCGGTCGTGGTGACGGCCGCCAACCAATGACTGTCCGGGCTCCAGACCGGCCTGGCCTGGTTCCCGGCGGGCACGCTGGCGAGCTCCTCGCCCGTATCGGTGGCGCGGATCGAGGCGCTGTCACCGGCGATGACCGCGACCAGCTTGCCGTCCGGGCTGAACGAGATCGACCCGACACCGCTGCCGAGGTCGGCGCTCGCCACCTTCTCGCCGTCCTCGACCGACCAGACGACCAGGTCGCCCTCGAGCCCGGCGCCGGCCACGAGCCGGCCGTCGGGGCTGAACGCGATCTCGCGGACCGGGCTGGCGTCGGTGACCTTCGGGTTCGGCAGGCCCTCGAGCCGCTGGACCTGCGTGTCGCCGTCGACCTCCACCAGCGCGATGTCCGCGCAGCCGACCTTCCGCGCGACCAGCGTGAGGTCTTGGCTGATGGCGCCGTAGCCGGTCTTCGAGATGGCTTCGTACGCCCCGCCGCCGGCGTTCCAGCGACAGGTGCCGTCGCTGCAGCTGGCCACGACGTACTTCCCGTCGGCGCCGGCGGTCAGCGAGCCGGCGTCGAGTCGCGAGGGCGCGACCGCGGCGGCCAGGCTGATGGAGTCGCCTGAGGTCCCCAGGGCCGAGATGTCGCAGCCGTCCCGGTCGGGGTCGCCGGCGCACCCGGCCAGGAGCGCGGCGGCGAGCACGCCGATGAGCGGGACACTGAGGGCGTACGTCCGGGGTTTCATCGGTCCTTCCCGAAAATCTGTCTGTCAGGCGAACGAGGTCACGTCGAAGTATGCGACGGTGCCGTCGGTGCAGGTGAGGCGGTCGAGGTGACGGCCGCCGGTCTCGACGAGGTCCTGGCGGTCGCGGACCTTGTCGAGAGCTCGGAGCATGTCGTACTCGTCGGTGATACGCAGCACCGACCACGGACGTTGCTCGCTGCCATCGCCGGTGGAGCGGATGCTGCGCAGCGCGGCCCGCGCGACCTGCCGCTCCCGGGCGGCGGCCCGCTCATGGCCGGACCTCTCCAGCACGGTCGCCATCCGCAGGTGCGCCGAGGGGCTGAAGATCGCCCCCGGCATGATCCGCTGCAGCGCGGTCGCGGCCTCGGCGTAGGCGCCCTCGGCGAGCAGCCCGTCGACCTCGCCGAGGTCGAGGTCGGGCGTGTAGTTGGCGGCGCCGCGGACCGCCCGGCGAAGCGGCCCGAGGCTGTCGGGCCCGGGGTCGTCGAGGTAGGCGGTCACCAGGTCGGCGTACGTCGTCACCGCGACTCCTCCAGGAGACGGTTGAACTCCTCCTCGGTGAGGTTGTTCAGGTAGTCGCGGCCGGAGTTGCGGGCGTCGACCTCGACCGGCTGGTTGTAGTACTCGTCGAAGGTGTCACCGTTGTCGGTGCTCTTGTAGTCGTCGAAGTTGTCCTCCCACTCCTCGGCCTGCTGCTCGGTGATCCCGTCGGCCTCGTGCTCGTCGAAGGGGTCGTCCTCCCACCAGAACTGCCAGTCGTTCATGTCATCGATGGCCTCGTGCTGGCGACCGTGGCGCACCTCATGGGCGACGGTGTTGATGAGCTGGCCGGGGTCGTCGAGCACGTTGGGGTTGAGCGCCATCGTGGGCTCTTCGTCGCTCCAGTAGCCGTAGGTGATGCTGCCGTCGTCCCAGGTGTCGTTGCCCAGGTCGTCCCAGTCGATGGTGGGCATGTCGACGCCGCTCTCCTCGGCGATCTTCCTGGTCATCTCCTCGAGCACGGCCTTGCGCTCCTCGATGGTGAGCGTCTCCCACTTCTCCGCGATCGCCGGGTCGATGTTGCCGTACTCGTCGCCCTCCTCGTCGATGCCGGTCGGCAGGCCGCGCGCGAGGATCGCGTCGACGCCGACCGCCTTGGCCAGCGCCTTTTCGATCTCGTCGGCGAGCTCCTGCGCGATGGTCTGGCGGCTGTTGCCCCACTCCTCGGCCTCGAAACGGCTCTTGAAGGTCGGTGGGGTCGCGGTGCTGGTCACCGAGCCGTCGTCGCCGACGGTGAACTCCTGGGTCTTGGCCCGGTCGAGGATGCCCTGCACGAGGCGCTCGATGATCTCGACCTCCGCCTCGGCGGTGTAGAGCGCCTTCTGCATCTCCTGCTTGCCGGTGATGTGGCTGCTGAGGTCCCTGACCAGAGCGTCGCGGTGGCCGCGGGCGGCGTCGGCGGCCACGCCGGTCCAGGATTTGGGTACGCCGTTGGCCTCGAGCTCGTCGCGGCTGGTCTCGAGGTTGCGGAGGTCGGCCTTGAGCCCGTCACCGGCGTCGCCGAGGGGCGCGGCCTTCCAGTTCTTGACGTCGCCGAACGTGATCGCCATCAGACGAGCGCCGTCGCGTCGAAGTGGAGGAGGGTGCCGTCGGTGCAGGTGTGGCGGTCGATCCGCCGCCCGCCGGTCTCGAGCAGATCCTGTCGGCCGGGCACCTTGTCGAGGGCGCGGAGCATGTCGTACTCGTCGTTGATCCGCAGCACCGTCCAGGGGTGCTCCTCGCTGCCGTCGCCGGTCGCCCGGATGCTCCGCAGGGCGGCGCTGGCCACCTGGCGCTCGCGGGCGGCCGAGCGCGCCTCACCGGAGCGCTCCAGGGCCGTCGCCAGGCGCAGGTGGGCCGACGGGCTGAAGATCGCGCCCGGCATGAGCGCGCGCAGTGCGGTCGCGGCCTCGGCGTAGTCGCCCTCGGAGAGCAGCTTGTCGATCGGGGCCAGGTCGAGGTCGACGGTGAAGTTGGCGGAGTTGCGCACCGCGCGGCGCAGGGGCGCCAGCGTCTCGGGGCCGGGGTCGTCGAGGTAGGCGGTGACCAGGTCGGCGTACGTCGTCATTTCGACTCCTTCAGGAGACGGTCGAGCTCTTCGGCGGTCAGGTTGTCGAGGTATTCGCGGCCGGTGTTGCGGGCGTCCTTCTCGACGGGCTGGTTGTAGTAGGCGTCGAAGTCCTGGTCAGGGCTCTTGTAGTCGTCGAAGTTCTCCTCCCACTCCTCGGCCTGCTCCTCGGTGATGCCGTCCTCCTCGTGCATGTCGAAGGGGTCGTCCTCCCACCAGAACTGGAAGTCGTTGTTGTCCTCGATCGCCTCGTACTGGCGGGCATGGCGCATCTCGTGGGCCACGGTGTGCAGGAGGTCGGGGTCGTCGAGCTTGTCCGGGTTGAGGCGTACGGCCTTCTCGCTCTCGCTCCAGGAGCCGTTGCCGGAGATGGTGTCGTCCCAGATGATGTCCTCGACGTCGACGCCGTACTCCTCGGCGAGCTCCTCGATCTTCTGATCGATGATCGCCTTGCGCTCGGCATCGGTGAGCTGGGCCCACCGCTCGGCGACCTCGGGGGAGGCCATCCCGCGCTGCTCGCGGGTGTCGTCGAGCGACTGGTCGGTGCCGGTCGGGATGGCATCGGTGAGGATCGCGTCGACGCCGGCCGCCTTGGCGAGGGCGTTGGTGATGTCGTCGGCGAGCTCCTGGGCGACGGTGTTGCGGCTGGCGCCCCATTCCTCGGCCTCGTAGCGGCTACGGAAGGTGGGCGGGGTGGCGGTGCTCGTGACCGAGCCGTCGTCGCCGACGGTGAACTCCTGGGTCTTGGCGCGGTCGAGGACGCCCTGGACGAGACGCTCGATCGCCTCGACCTCAGCCTCGGCGGCGTAGAGGGCCTTCTGCATCTGCTGCTTGTCGGTGATGTGACTGCTCAGCTGCTGGACCAGGCTGTCGCGGTGGGCACGGGCCGCGTCCGCGGCGGCGCCGGTCCAGGACGTGGCGACGCCGTTGGCCTCGAGCTCGTCGCGGCTGGTCTCCAGGCTGCAGAGGTCGACCTTGAGCCCGTCGCCGGCGTCACCGAGGGGCGCCGCCTTCCAGGTCTTGACCTGGCCGAACGTGATCGCCATCAGTTCGGGCCCATGACCTTTCCGCCGTTCTGACCGGCGGCCTGGTCGGCGGCCTCGAACTCGTTGAGAGCTTTCTGCATCTCCGCGGCCAGCTTCTGGGAGCTGTCGGCCGCCGTCTTGGTCTCGTCGGTCCAGCGGGTGCCGAGCTCGGACATGTAGCCGACGGACTCCGCCCCGGGGACCGCGGCACCCGCCTTGCTCAGATAGCCGGCGGAGTCGGCTTTGCGTACGGCACCCTCGGCGTCGGTGGCGACGTCGATGGATGCCTTCATGTCCTTGGGGACGACATGAATTTCGCTCATGGTCTGCTGGTCCTCCTGGGCCCGGACGGGAGACGGTTAGGGCGTGTCTTCACAGCAGACACGCCCTAGCCCGCAGACCTTAACGGAAACTCGGGTCCAGCGTCTTCGTAAAAAGACCACCGCCGTCGACGTCGCGGAGAGTGACGGTGAGCTGCTGCGTACGGCCGTCGATCTCGACCTCGCCGAAGAACTGGAACCCGTCGGCGGGTGAGGTGTTCGCGGCCGGGGGAGCTGCCACGAACTCGGCGGCCGGACCGAAGGTGCTGTCCAGCTTGTTGGGACCGAAGGCACCGGCGTTGAGCGGACCGGAGACGAACTCCCAGAACGGGTCGAAGTCCTGGTAGGCGGCACGGTTGGGGTCGTAGGAGTGCGCCGCGGTGTAGTGGACGTCGGCGGTCAGCCAGACGTGGTTGCGGATGCCGAGGCGCTTGAGCCCGGTCAGCACCTTCGCGATATCGAGCTCGCGGCCGAGCGGGGCGCCGCCGTCGCCCTGGGAGATGCCTTCCTGCAGCGGGCCGTCGGGGACGATCAGGCCGATCGGCAGGTCGGAGGCGATGACCTTCCAGGTGGCGCGGGAGGCGGCCAGCTCGCGCAGGAGCCAGCGGGTCTGGCGCTCGCCGAGGACGCCGCCGTCGGCGCTCGTCTCCGCGTTGGTCGTGTTGGCGTCCTTGTGAGTGCGCATGTCGAGGACGAAGAGGTCCATCAGCGGACCGTAGGAGAGCTTGCGGTAGATCCGGCCGTCCGGGTCGGGGGAGGCGTCGCCGACAGGGATGTACTCGTGGAAGGCCTGCTTCGCGCGGGCCGCCAGGACGTCCACGCGGCGCTCGGTGTAGCGGCCGTCGTCGGGAAGGATCTCGCCCGGGTACCAGTTGTTGGTGACCTCGTGGTCGTCCCACTGCGCCACGATCGGCGTCTGGGCGAGGAAGGCGCGCCAGTTGTCGGCGAGCAGGTTGTAGGCGTACTGGCCACGGAACTCGGCCAGCGTCTCGGCGACCTTGTGCTTCTCCTCGGTGACGATGTTGTTCCACACCCGCCCGTCGGGGAGGGTCACGGTCGAGGTGAGCGGGCCGTCGGCGTAGACGTTGTCGCCGGAGCTCAGGAAGAAGTCGGCCTCGCGTGCCGCCATCGCCGGCGCGATCCGGAAGCCGCCGAAGTCGGGGTTGGCTCCCCAGCCCTGGCCGGCGATGTCGCCGGACCACAGGAACCGGATGTCCTGACGCTTGCTCGGTGCCGTACGCAGCCGGCCGATCTCCCAGGCGCTGCCACGTCGCGGGTCGTCGGGGTCGACGGCGCGGACCCGGTAGAAGTAGTCGCGTCCCGCCTCCAAGCCGTCGACCTTCAGCTCGCCGGTGAAGTCGCTGCGTCCCGTCACCACGGGGCCGCCCACCGGGCGCGCCCGGCGGAACGACTCGTCGGTGGAGATCTCCGCGACCAGGCGCGAGGTCTGGTCCGCGCGGCTCCACAGGACGCCACCCCGGGCGCCGACGTCGCCGGACTGGACGCCGTGGGTGAGGGTCGGGCGGTTGCCGCGGACGAAGGCGGGGGCGGAGGTGGGGACCGTGCGGGCGGCGTGAGCGGCGTGAGCGGGTGCAGCGGTCGTGGGGACGACGAGTCCGGCACCGGCGGCGGCGCCGAGGCCGAGGACGGAGCGGCGGTTGAGTGGGGTCATGAGCCAAACCTGCCGATGCCCGCGGAACTACCGGTGAGTTCCGCGGGTCATGTCGGTGAACACGTACGCGGAAGGTGTCTGCAGCGGGTGGAGAAATTCTTTTCACCATGATGTCGAGATCGCCGGGCGGGCTCCGAGAGAGGGGTGAAGGCCGGAGACGCCGGCCGTACCTGAGGAGCGACATCATGAACGACGAGTACGCCACGCCCGCAGCGCCCGCCCCGAGCCCGGCGGTCCGCGCCCTGGATCGGCTGATCGGCACCTGGAAGGTCACCGGCGGAGCGGAGGGCGAGGTGACCTACCGCTGGATGGACGGTGGCTACTTCCTGCTCCAGGACGTTCGCCTGGAGCAGTTCGGGCAGGTCACGACCGGGATCGAGGTGATCGGCAACCTGCGTCCTTTCGGTGAGGAGCCGAGCGCCGACGTGCACTCGCGCTACTACGACAACACCGGCGCCACCCTCGACTACGTCTACGAGGTCGACGGCGACACGCTCACCATCTGGGGCGGGGAGAAGGGATCGCCAGTCAAGTTCGTCGGCGTCTTCGACGAGACCGGCGACGTCATGACCGGCGAGTGGGACTACGCCGGCCAGGGCGGCTACGAGTCGACGATGACCCGGGCCTGATCCGCGCGCCGCAGCAGATAGTCGCGCTCGGCCTCGTTGGCGGTCAGCTCCGCAGCCGCCCGGAACTGGGGGGCTGCGGACGGGTCGCGCCGTTGGTCGAGCAGGTGCGCCCGTACCGCCAGGAACCGCTGCGCGGTCAACGGATCGCCGGCGAGGCCGTGCTCGGCGTCGAGCTCGTCGAGCAGCCGCAGACCGACCACCGGGCCGAACGCCTGGGCCGCCGCGACCACCCGGCCCAGGCGCACCGGTGCGGTGGGCAACGTACGTTCCAGCAGCAGGTAGAGGCCGAGGATCTCGCGCCAGTCGGTGTCTGCCGGGGACTCCGCTCGTGCGTGGACGGCCGCGATCGCCGCCTGGAGCAGGAAGGGCCCCGGCTCACCGGCGCCCCACACCTCCTCCAGCACGGCCACGCCCTCGTCGAGCAGAGCCCGGTCCCACCGCGTCCGGTCTTGCTCGGCCAGCGGCACCAGGCCGAGGTCCGGGGCGGTGCGTGCGGGCCGGCGTGTCTCGGTGAGCAGCATCAGCGCCAGCAGTCCGGCGACCTCGGGCTGATCGGGAGCGATCCGGCGGAGCATCCGGGTCAGCCGGATCGCCTCGTGCGCCAGGTCGACCCGGCCCAGCTCGGTCCCGGCGGTGGCGGTGTAGCCCTCGTTGAAGACGAGGTAGAGCACGTCGAGCACCGCACCGACCCGCTCCTCGCGTTCCCCCTCTCCGGGAGGCGTGAACCGGGCGCCTGCCTTGCGCAGCGTCTGCTTCGCCCGGCTGATCCGGGTGCCCATGGTGGTCTCCGAGACGCCGTACGCATGGGCGATCTCGGTCGTCGTCAGTCCTCCGACGGCGCGCAGTGTGAGGGCGACCTGGGAGGTCCGCGACAGCGCTGGATGGCAGCACAGCAGCAACAGCGTCAAGCTGTCGTCGCTCGCCGCCGCTGGGCCTGCCGGAGTGACCACCTCGGCGATCCCGACCTGGAGCTCGCGACGGTGGGCCGCCTGCTCGGTGCGGAGCAGGTCGACCATCCGCCGGTAGCTGATCCGGGTCAGCCAGGAGCGCGGGTTCTCCGGGATGCCGTCGCGCGCCCATTGGACGCTGGCGTCCAGCAGCGCCTCCTGGACCGCGTCCTCGGCCGCCTCGAACCGTCCGAAGCGGCGGACCAGGGCGCCGAGGACGTACGGCGCCTCCGTGCGAAGCAGGTCTTCGAGAACCGCTGGTCCGGCCATGACCACAGAGACTAGTTTCGAGAACATGAAATATCTGCTGCTGGGATACACGCCCGCTGACGCGTGGGACGCCTCGGACACCGCCTCGGAGGAGGCGCTCGCGGCCTTCGCGGAGTACCAGAAGTTCGAGGAGGAGCTGGTCGCCAACGGCGAGCTGGTCAGCACTGAGGGGCTCGGGCACCCCGCGGTCTCCGTCACGGTCCGGCCAGGTGAGGACGGCCCCGTCGCCACCGACGGTCCGTTCGCCGAGCTGAAGGAGGTGCTGGCCAGCTTCGCGGTCATCGACGTGGCCAGCCAGCAGCGCGCCATCGACATCGTGTCGCGGATCGTCGCGGTCCTCGGGGAGCCCATCGAGATCCGTCCCGTGATGGGAGACGACTTCGCGCAGGTGTGACCTGCTGGGATACGGCTGGCAGTATCTGCGGTGATGTGGGCAAGAAGGAAGACGTACGCTGCCGCGCTGCTGCTCCTGGTGGCGCCGGCGCTGTTCGGCTGCGCCGCCGAGCCGAGGGCCGAGGCGGAGTCGGCTTCGCCGTCGGCGCCTGCGGAGCCCGAGACCGACACCGAGCCCGGAAAGCAGGCCAGCCCGGCGCCACGCGCGCCTGAGTCGCTCGATATCCCGTCCGTCGCACCCGCTCAGGACCGCGGGATCGTCGAGGGCGGTGACTTGAGCTGGCCGCAGTGTCCCGAGGGGATGGGCATCAAGGAGCGCCGCACGCTGGGGCTGCCGATGCCGCTCGACTCGGCGGAGTACGTGATCATCGGGCTCACCAACGGCCCGGCGTTCACCCCCAACCCGTGCCTGGCCTCGCAGGCCGAGTGGGCCAAGAAGAACAAGCTGATGACCTCGGCCTACGCGGTCGTCTCCTATCCCACCGCGGCGACGCTCCGTGAGCGAGGCGAGGAGGGCCCCGGCGACCCGGACACGAAGATCGGCCGGCTGACCAACGTCGGCTACCAGCAGGCTCGGTGGAACCTCGAGCAGATGAAGCGCGCCGGGCTGGAGTCGCCCTCGGTCTGGCTCGACGTCGAGCCGGTCGCGGTGTGGGAGTGGTCCGACGACATCGCGGCCAACCAGGCGGTTGTCAAGGGCGCTCTGGCCGGCTACCAGGATGCCGGGAAACGGGTCGGGGTCTACTCGATCGAGGGGCTGTGGACGCCGATCGTCGGCGACCTGCAGCTCCAGCTGCCCGAGTGGCGCCCGGCAGGCGAGACGTCGCGGGCGGCGGCCCTGGAGCGCTGCGGCGGAGACTGGATGTTCCAGGGCGGTGCCGCGGTGATCGTGCAGTGGCTCGAGGACGGCCGCGACCGCAACGTGACCTGCCCGGGCGAGTCGGTGCAGCTGCCGCTTTGGTTCCATCAGTACTGACCGTGGGAGGATGACCCTCATCATGAGTGCTGCCCCGAAGCCCGGCTCCACGCCCCCGGCGATCATCCGCAACTTCTGCATCATCGCCCACATCGACCACGGCAAGTCGACGTTGGCCGACCGGATGCTGCAGCTGACCGGCGTGGTCGACGAGCGCGCCGCGCGGGCGCAGTACCTCGACCGCATGGACATCGAGCGCGAGCGCGGGATCACGATCAAGTCCCAGGCCGTGCGGATGCCGTGGACTGTCACCGAGGGCCAGGAGAACGCCGTCGAGGGCGAGACGTACGTCCTCAACATGATCGACACCCCCGGCCACGTCGACTTCACCTACGAGGTCTCCCGATCCCTGCAGGCCTGCGAGGCGGCGATCCTGCTCGTCGACGCGGCCCAGGGCATCGAGGCGCAGACCCTGGCCAACCTCTACCTGGCGATGGGTGCCGACCTGCACATCATCCCGGTGCTCAACAAGATCGACCTGCCTTCGGCCAACCCGGAGAAGTACGCCCTGGAGCTGGCCAACCTCGTCGGCTGCGAGCCCGAGGACGTGCTCCAGGTCTCGGCCAAGACGGGGCTCGGCGTCGAGGCGCTGCTCAACGAGATCGTGGCACAGACGCCGCCGCCGGTGGGCGACCCGGACGCGCCCGCGCGGGCACTGATCTTCGACTCGGTCTACGACACCTATCGGGGCGTCGTGACGTACGTCCGGGTCTTCGACGGCTCCCTGAAGCACCGCGACAAGATCAAGATGATGTCGACCGGCGCCGTCCACGAGATGCTCGAGCTCGGCGTGATCTCCCCGGAGCCGGTGAAGGCCGACCACATCGGCGTCGGTGAGACCGGCTACCTCATCACGGGTGTGAAGGACGTGCGCCAGTCGCGCGTGGGTGACACCGTCACCAACAACGGCCGGCCCGCCGAGGAGATGCTCGGTGGCTACTCCCACCCCAACCCGATGGTCTTCGCGGGGCTCTACCCGATCGACGGCGACCAGTACCCCGACCTGCGCGAGGCGCTCGACAAGCTGCAGCTCAACGATGCTGCGCTGACGTACGAGCCGGAGACCTCCGGCGCCCTCGGCTTCGGCTTCCGCTGCGGCTTCCTCGGCCTGCTCCACATGGAGATCACCCGCGACCGGCTCGAGCGCGAGTTCAACCTCGACCTGATCTCGACCGCCCCCAACGTGGTCTACGACGTGGTCATGGAGGACGGCACCGAGCACATCGTGACCAACCCCTCGGAGTTCCCCGAGGGCAAGATCAACGAGGTCCGCGAGCCGGTCGTCAACGCCACCATCCTGGCGCCGTCCGACTACATCGGCACGATCATGGAGCTGTGCCAGAACAAGCGCGGCACTCTGCAGGGGATGGACTACCTCTCCGAGGACCGCGTCGAGATGCGCTACGTCCTGCCGATGGGCGAGATCGCCTTCGACTTCTTCGACCAGCTCAAGTCGAAGACCAAGGGGTACGCCTCGCTCAACTACGAGTTCTCCGGCGACCAGGCCGCCGATCTGGTCAAGGTCGACATCCTGCTGCAGGGCGAGCCCGTAGACGCCTTCTCCGCGATCGTCCATCGCGACGCCGCCTACAACTACGGCGTGATGATGGCCGGCAAGCTCAAGGAGCTCATCCCTCGGCAGCAGTTCGAGGTGCCCATCCAGGCCGCCATCGGCGCCCGCGTCATCGCCCGCGAGAACATCCGCGCCATCCGCAAGGACGTCCTCGCCAAGTGCTACGGCGGCGACATCTCGCGTAAGCGCAAGCTGCTCGAGAAGCAGAAGGAAGGCAAGAAGCGGATGAAGATGGTCGGTCGCGTCGAGGTTCCTCAGGAGGCCTTCGTGGCTGCGCTTTCCACTACGCAGCCGTCGAACGACAAGAAGTAGCTGGTCGAGCCGCCGGAGCCGCTGGGCGAGGCGTGTCGAGAGCGGCACGGTCCTCTTCTCCGGGAGGGCTCGGTTTGGCGGCTGTGTTTTCGGTTCAGGGTTCGCCGCCGACCCTTGCTTTGATTGTTTCTCGATCGCGCGCCGCGTCAAGGACGCCGCCAAGGCCGGGTTGATGGGGCTGCGGCAGCTCGAGAACGCCGCCAAGAAGCTGGCCATCACCCTCGACCAGGCCTCCGTGGTCGCCCGTGCCGCCAACGCAGCCACAGACCGACGGGTCAGCCTGCGGCCGGCACCGGACACGATGACCTGGCTCGGTGCCCTGTTGCCGGTCAAGGACGGCGTCGCGGTGTTCGCGGCCCTGGATCAGGCTGCCAACGCCGCCCGGGCTGCTGGTGATGAGCGGTCCCGGGGTCAGGTCATGGCCGACACCCTCGTCGACCGGATCACCGGCCGCAGCAGCGCCGGAGCGAAGCCGCGGATCGAGGTCAAGGTCGTGATGACCGCCGACTCGCTCGCCAATGACAGTGACCAGCCGGCGATGGTCGAGGGCTACGGGCCTGTCCCCGCCGCCTGGGCGCGTGAGGCCTTGTCTGACGCCGAGATCTTCGTCCGGCGGGTGTTCACCGACCCCGCCGGCCAACTGGTCGCGATGGAGTCCCGGTCACGCAAGGCACCCGACGGACTCGCGGAGTTCATCGCGACTCGTGACGGCGGGATCTGCCGCACCGTCGGCTGTGACGCCCCGATCCGCAACATCGACCACATCCAGCGCCACGCCGACGGCGGCGTCACGAGCGCCGCGAACCTCCAAGGTCTCTGCGAACGCTGCAACCAAGCCAAAGAAGCCCTCGGCTGGCAAGCCAGACCCGGACCCGACGGCTCCATCACCACCACACCCACCGGCCACGTCTACACCAGCCCACCACCCGACACCTGGGGCCAAGACCCACCGCCACTGTCTCGGGCAGAGTTCACGCTGCGCGACGTGCTGCTCGACCACGCACACGCCGCCTGACTGATGCGGCCAGCCCGTCATCGGAGGCGGCGGGCGGCCGCACTGAGGAACCGAGCCGACTCCGTACGCCGGAATTCCTGCAGGGTCGGCAGGTTGACATCGACCGCCGTGACCGTCCGGACCGCCAGATGGGTGCCGATCCCGACGAGCCAGCTGGTGACCGCCTCGTCGCCGATACGAGCCAGCGCCGCGGAGGAAGTCAGAGAGGTGTCGAACCAGTCCTGATCGACCCGTTCCAGCCGGGCGAGGAGCGGATCGAGCCAATCCGGGCCGATGCCGGCGGCGCCCCAGTCGAGAAAGACTATTTCGCCAGTGGGGCGCTGGAGCAGGTTGTCGATCCGGATGTCGTCATGGACCAACGTGCTCATCGGCTGATCGCTCATCAGTCGCAGCCTCTCGGCCCAGGTGCCGGCCTCGTTGCGGACCCACGTCGGGACCGGCGCATCGGGGATGTCGGTGAGCTCGTCGAGCGACGATGCGAACTGGTTGAAGATGTGCCGTTGGCCGGTGAGTCCGGGATCGTACCCGCCGGCGCCGGTGCCTGCGAGGCCGTTCGCCCGCTCGCCGAGGACGGCAGCGAGATCGTCGGTCGCGGCGATCAGTCGCGTCATCACCGTATCGTCGGCTAGGTGTTCTGACCGGGGAGGTTGGGCACGCGGTCGATCGGTGACTTGCCCCTGAGGCTGGTGTGGCCGCGGTGGTGATTGTAGTGGTGCAGCCATTTG